>DASYFS010000041.1:0-12956 GCA_036498305.1 Candidatus Elarobacter sp.
CGGCGGTAGCGTCGGTTCGGACACGGCAACCGTCGGCTTCGGCTTCGCGGTCCGAGACACTGCATGTTCGCCGTGGCGTTCGACCTCGACGGGACCCTGGCACGTTCGACCGGACCGGCCGACGCCGTCGCCCTCGGCTTCGTCGCCGACATCGGCCTAGATCCGCCGCGCTCGGCGGCCGCGCAGGAGCTCGAACCGGCGCCCGGGGCGCTGCGCGTCGTTCGCGAGCTGGAAGCGCTCGGCGTCCCGCTCGCCGCGTTGGCGGCGGGTCCGGCCGAAGATGCGCGCCGCCGCGCCGAGCTGGTCTGGTTCCGTGGTCCCGTCGTCACCGGCGAGTTCCCCGGCGGCGTCCCGGAAGCGGCCGCCTTCGCGGAGATCTGCGCCCGGTTCGGCCTCCCGGCGGAATGCGTCTGGTACGTCACGGCGCGATCCGAGGCCGACGCACGCGCCGCGTGGGCTGCCGGGCTGCAAGCCGTCCTCGTTGACCCCGCCGGTCCGGAGCCGGCGCCCGACGACCGCGGACTGCGACGCGCGAAGACGCTCGAAGGCGTCCTCGAGCTGCTGCGCGCGCCCTATACGCGCTCCGTGCTGAACATTCGCTATCTGCTGCGGACGGTGCTCGAATGGAACTGACCGCGCGCGAAAACTCCGTCTGGTATCTGAAGCGCAACCGCCTCTTCGAGCGGATCAGCGACGAGGTTGTCGGCGGCTGTTGCGAGCTGTTCGTGCAGCGCACGTTCCGCAAGCGCGCGGTGCTCTTCGAACAAGGCGACCCTGCGCGCATGGTCTATCTGGTCAAGCGCGGGAAGGTCCGCATCAGCCGCACGACCGAGGACGGAAAAGAGATCACCGTTGCAGTCCTCGGCGAGGGCGATATCTTCGGCGAGGAAGTCGTCTTCTCGCCCGACGTCGTGCGGACGACGCAAGCGACGTGCCTCGAGGACTCCTACCTCTGCATGTCGCGGATGCAAGACATCTACGGGATCATGGCGCGCAACCCGCTGATCGCGCTGAACATCGCGAAGTACCTCAGCGAGCAGCGCGACGACGCGCTGACGGCGGTCGAAGAGATCTCGTCGCTGAAGGTGCCGGACCGGCTCGTGCGTCTCTTCGAGCGGATGGCGGAGGACCACGGCGTCCCCGCGCGCGGCGGAACGCGCGTCGACGTGCGGCTGACCCACGCCCAGATCGCCTCCCTGATCGGGAGCACGCGCGAGACGGTCTCGCTCGAGCTCTCGAACCTGGTCCGGGCGGGGCGCCTTGCGCTCGAGGGCGGGTTCATCGTGCTGCCGGGCGCTATCGCGAAAACGTAAGGCTCCTGACGGCGCGGCGTCCGCCGCGGCCGTATCGTGGGCGAGCTATGACTCGCTTTCGTCTCCTCGCCCTCGCCGCGCTCTACGCGGCCGGGCTGCTCCCCGCGGCCGCCGCGCCGCTCCCGCGCGCCAACGTCGTGCTTCCCTCCGCGATCGCGCTCGATCTGGCGGCGAACACCGTCACCCTCCCGCTCTACCGCGGGACGTCGCACGGCACGACCGTGTGGTACGTCAAGACCGACGTCTCCGACCCGACGGTCGCCAAGCGCGAAGGTTTGCTCTACTCGCCGGCGCTCGCCGCGATCGGCGACGCCGGCTCGCAGATCGTCTCCGGCAGCTCCTCCGCGTTCGTCTTCGCCGGCGGCGTCGACTTCACGCCCGAGCGCGTCCTCACCGTCGGCGCCGACGGCGCGCCGACCGCAGCGAAGCCCGGGAGCGTCGGCGACGCCGAGTACTCGCCGTTCGTCCACCGGCACGGGTCCGCGGTGATCTACAACGCGCCGATCGTCGCCAGCGGCGAGCATCCCTCCGACACCGCAGGACACGGCGACACGCTCGACCGCGTCGTCGCGATCGACACGCGCGATGCGAAGCACGCCCGCGTCACGCTCGTCCTCGCCCGCGGCTACACCAACGGCCGCCCGATCGCGTACATCAGCACCGACGCCTCCGCCGACGGACCGGCGGCGATCGAACGGTCGACGTACGCGCCGAAGCTCGCGAACGCCGGCCGCGGCGCCGCAATTCCGATCTACGTATTCTTCAACGGTGCGACCGGCTCGCAGGGTCAAGGAATTCCCTACGCTGCGCTGCGAGGACACCTCACCGCCGACGCATCGGCTGCGAACGCCGCGTCACTCGGCTCGCCGTTGAACATTCAGGCCACGTTCCCGAACGCGGACAACGGCCCCAGCGGCTACTCGCCGCTGTGGAACGTCGCGCCCGCCGCGTGGACTGCGAGCGCGCTCGCCGGCGGCAAAGCCCATCGCATCGCGACGCTCGCCGGCGTCGATGCGGCGGCGCACGCGGGATTGGTCACCGCGCCCGACGGCAAGCCGTTCGGACCGGCGCCGATCGTCGTCAACTGCCCGGTCGTCGGGTTCGCCGAGGCGCGGCCGTAGCCGCGCTCACTCGCGTACCACCTCCGCGTCGAAGCCGCGCGCCGCGATCCCGGCCATCAGGGCCGGGAGATCGTCGGGGCGCTCGACTTCGACGGTGAGGTCGAGCTCGGCGTGCTTCGCGGAGAGGCTTCCGAAGACGCGGTGATGCGCGACGTCGAGGACGTTCGCGCGCAGCTCGCTGATCGCGAGCGCGACGGCGGCGAGCTCGCCGGGCTTGTCGACCATGTGGACGCGGATGCGAACGACGCGTCCGGAGCGCATGCGATGCCGCACGATCACCGAGGCCAGCGTGCCGAGGTCGATGTTGCCGCCGCATAAAATCGTGCCGACGCGCCTCCCCGCGAAGCGCGCCGGATCGGCGAGCAGCGCGGCGACGCCGGCCGCGCCGGCGCCTTCGACGACGAGCTTCTCGTCTTCGAGCAGCATCGCGATCGCCGTCTCGATCGCGGGCTCCTCGACCAGCACGACGTCGCGCACCGTACCGTCGATCACCGACTGCGGCAGCGCGCCGATGCGCTTCACCGCGATCCCCTCGGCGATCGTCGGTCCGCCTGCCGCGACCCGTCCGTCGCGTGCGGCCGCGACGCTGGGATAGAACGACGACTGCACGCCGATCACCTCGGCATGCGAGCCGGCCGCGCGAACGGCGAGGACGGCGCCGGCGATCAGCCCGCCGCCGCCGACGGGGACGAGGACGACGTCGAGATCGCCGGCGTCTTCGAGCAGCTCCAGCGTCGCCGTCGCTTGGCCCGCGATCACGCGCGCGTCGTCATAGGGGTGGACGACCGTCGCCCCGGTGCGCTCGGCGAGCGCGCGCGCGTGCGACGCCGCGTCGTCGAACGTCTCGCCCGCGAGGACGACCTCGCCGCCGAACTCGCGCGTTCGCCGCACCTTGAGAAACGGCGTCGTCTCCGGCATCACGACGACGGTGTTGAGCCCGAGCCGCGCGCCGTGGTAGGCGACGCCTTGGCCGTGGTTCCCCGCCGACATCGTTACGACGCCGCGTGCGCGCTGCCGCTCGTCGAGCACCGAGATCGCGTTGAGCGCGCCGCGCTCCTTGTACGATCCCGTCGTCTGACGCGTCTCCAGCTTGAGGTGGACCTCGGCGCCGGTCACCGCGGAGAGGACGCGCGAGCGTGCCGACGGCGTGCGGACGATGCCGGAGGCGATCCGTTCGGCGGCGGCGCGAACGTCGGCAGGGGTGAGCCCGAGCGTGGTCACTGGTGCGTCTCGTTTCGAGGGTGAGCGATAAAAAAAGCCCCTCGCCTACCGGCGAGGGGCTCGTACGTTCCGACCGATCGTCGTCTACGCCGAAGCAGCTCGTCGGCCCGATGGGACCGCGATGATAATGCCGGCGATGATGATCTGGTCGGGACGAAGCATGGGGTTTGCTTTCCGTATCACGGAACGTCGGGCGGTGTCAATTCGGCCGGCCGCGACACCGGCGTCCGCAGCGCGAGCCAGACCCCGGCCAGGACGAGCGCCGCGCCGAGCAGGTCGCGCCATCCGAACGCCTCGCCGCCGCCGATCGCCCCCGCCGCGACGGCGATCACCGGAAAGATCAGCGTCGAGAGCCCGACCACCCATGTCTCGAGGTGCTTGTACAGCCACTGATTCAGCGAGAACGCGATCCCGCTTCCGAAGATCGCGAGATAGAGAACCGCACCGATCGACGACGGCGAGAGCGCCCGGTCGAGGCTCGGGTGCTCGAAGATCGTCCCGACCACCGCCATAACGAGGCCGGCGATCAGCATCGCCGGCGGCAGCGTCCGGAACGGATCGGTCGCGGCGGCGCGTTTGAGCGCGATGCTGCCGACGGCCGAGATCGCGGCCGCGCCGAGCGTCGCGACGACGTACGGCCAACTGGCGTGCACGTCGCCGACCAGCGAGATGACCGCGACGCCGCCCAGCGCGAGCGCGGCGCCGGCGATCGCGGTCGGGCCGGCGCGCTCGCCGAGCAGCAGCGCGCCCAGACCGAACAAGAAGAACGGATACGTTCCGAACAACACGGCGACGAGCCCCGACGCGAGCCCCATCTCGGCGAAGTACGTCAGCGTGTAGTTCCCGCCGAAGAGCGTCAGCGCCAGGATGAGGATCGTTCGCCATGACGCCTTCGTCCCGCGCGGCGCGCGGATCGCGCCCGCCAGCGCCCACAAGAACAGCGCCGCGATGACGAAACGCACCCCGGCGCCGGTGACGGGCGGCAGCGCGCGCAGCCCGATCTTGATCGCAAGCCACGTCGTGCCCCAGATGAGGCACATCGTCGCGTAGGCGACGACGATTCGCGCGCGCACGGTTACGCGCGCAGCGCTCGGTCGAGGTCGTCGATCAGGTCGGCGGGATCTTCGAGGCCGATCGCGAGCCGGAGCAGATCGTCCGGCGTCGGCGAGGTCGGCGCTTCGACCGAGGCGCGGTGTTCGACCAGGCTCTCGACGCCGCCGAAGCTGGTCGCGCGGCGGAAGAGCGTCAGGCGGTCGGTGACGGCGAGCGCTGCTTCGCGACCGCCGCGAACGCGAATCGAGAACAGGCCGCCGATCCCGCTCATCTGCCGCATCGCGAGCCCGTGCTGCGGATGTGTCGGGATCGCCGGGTGGAGCACCTCCGCGACGGCGGCGTGCGCGGCGAGGAAGCGCGCGACGGTGAGCGCGCTCTCGTTCTGCCAGCGAACGCGCGGGACGAGCGAACCGATCCCGCGCAGCGTCAGCCACGCGTTGAACGGCGAGGCGATCGCGCCGCAGGTGCGCTGCTGCAGGCGGATGCGCGACCAGAGCTCCGTCGTCGCATCCTTCGTCACCAGCGCCCCGCCCATCGCGTCGTGGTTTCCGGAGAGCGCCTTCGTCGTCGAGTGCACGACGAGGTCGGCGCCCAGCGCCAGGGGCTGCTGCAGCACCGGCGTCGCCGCCGTGTTGTCGCAGGCCAGCAGCGCGCCGTGCGCGCGCGCGATCGCGGCGACCGCCGCGACGTCGGTGACGCGGATCAGCGGGTTCGACGGGGTCTCGATGAAGACGAGCCGCGTGCGCGCCTGCATCGCGGCGGCGACGGCGGCGGCGTCGGTACAATCGACGAACGAGAACGTCAGCCCCCACGGCCCGTAGACCTCGTCGAGCATGACGCGCACGCCCCAGTAGGCGTCGTTTGCGACGACGGCATGATCGCCGGGGCGCAGCGCTTGGAACAGCGCCGCGGCGGCGGCCATGCCGCTGGCGAACGCCGCGGCCTCGGCGCCGCCTTCGAGCGCCGCGAGGGCCTCCTCGAGCGCGACGCGGTTGGGGTTGCGCTCGCGCGCGTACTCGAAGCCGCCGGAGTACGCACCGAGGTCATCGCGCTCGAACGTCGTCGAGAGGTGGATCGGCGCGGCGATCGGACGCGGATCGCCGGAGCGGGCAGTCGCGAGCCGCACGGCGCGCGTCGAGAAGGAGCCGGTGTGCATCAACCCGCGAGACTCGGTGTCCCGGCGTCGGGTTTCTTTCCGGCTTGGCGCACGCGCGTGAAGCGGCTGAGCAGGTCGAACCAGAACGGCGCGCCGAGCGAGAGCGCGACCGCGGTTGCGAGCAGTCCGGCGGCCTTGAGCGCAAGCCAGCCGGCAAACGCCCACGGGCCTGCGGCAGGTGCGCTCTTCGCCGCCGTGATGTCGTCGCACGAGAGCGGCAGCTCGCCGTGCTCGGTGTTCGGTGCCCACCCGATCGGCAACGCGCCGAGCACCGTGCTGATGAACGCGTTGTTGCCCGCGGCGTTCTCGCCGATCGTCACGGCGGTGCCGCGCAGCGCCGCGTTGCACGAAAGCGAGCGCACGATCCGGATCGAGTCGACGTTCCAGAGCACGGCTAAGATCAGCCCGATTGCGAGCAGGACGCGCTGCGCGTTCACCTTGTACCAGCCCGACACGCGGTCCATGTGGTCGTCGAACCAGTCTTCGAGGTTGTGCACGAACGCCTTGTAGTCACCGTTCGCCTTCGCGATCGCCGCCGCCACCTGCGGACCGATCCCGATCGCGTTCGCGTTGGCTTGAATCGTCGCCAGCGAATCGACGGGCTGTCCCGCCGGCGGCGCGACGAGGCTCACGACGATCGCGCTGAACTGCTGCGCCGAAACGTACTCCGGCATCGCGTTGACCTTGTTCGAGAGCGAGGTGAAGATCGGGTGCGAGAAAAACGCGGTCTGCGCCGGCGACGGCGGAGCACTCGGCGAGCCGGAGAGCAGTTGCTGCAGCGCGACGACGAGCATCTTGGAACGCGCCTGCGTGAACGCGCTGACCTGCTCGCCCGCCCACGACGCCAGCAGGCTGAACGCGATGTAAACGACGATCAGCCCGATCGCGGTATCGAGAATCGGCGTGAAAAACGACGACATGCCGTCACCCTCTCACATGCGGAAGACGCCGAACGTCGTCGGCTGCGACCGGCGATAGCGAGCCGCGCGCAATCCGATCGCGAGGACGTGGCGGGTATCGAGCGGGTCGATCACCCCGTCGTCCCAAATCCGCGCGGTCGAGTAGTACGGGCTCCCTTCGCTTTCATACTTCTGTAAGATCGGTGCTTTGAACGCCTCCTGCTGTTCCGGCGTCAGCGCGGGTTTCTGGCGCTCGGCATCGGCGTTCATCCGCACCGTGAGCAGCGTCGAGGCGGCTTGCTGCCCGCCCATCACGCTGATCCGCGCGTTCGGCCACATCCAGAGCTGGCGCGGCGAGTACGCGCGCCCGGCCATCCCGTAGTTGCCGGCGCCGAAGCTCCCGCCCAGCACGACCGTGAACTTCGGCACCTCGGCCGAGGCGACCGCGGTGACGAGCTTCGCGCCGTCTTTGGCGATCCCGCGGTTCTCGTATTCCTTGCCGATCATGAAGCCGGTGATGTTCTGCAGAAACAGCAGCGGGATGCCGCGCTTGCAGCACAGTTCGATGAAGTGCGCGCCCTTGAGCGCCGACTCGCTGAACAGGATCCCGTTGTTGGCGAGGATCCCGATCGGGTGACCGTCGAGGTGCGCGAAGCCGCAGACGAGCGTCGTCCCGTAGCGCGCCTTGAACTCGGCGAAGTCGGAGCCGTCGACGAGCCGCGCGATCACCTCGCGGACGTCGTACGACTGGCGCGGATCGGCGGGGACGATCCCGTAGAGCTCGCGCGGATCCACCGCGGGCGGCCGCGGCTCGCGGACCGGCCACGGATCGTGCGGCCGCCGGTCGAGATGCTCGACGATCTGCCGCAGGATCCCGAGCGCGTGCTCGTCGTCGACCGCATAGTGGTCGGCGACGCCGCTGATCCGCGTGTGAACGTCGGCGCCGCCGAGCTCCTCGGCGGTCACGATCTCGCCGGTTGCGGCCTGCACCAGCGGCGGCCCGCCCAGGAAGATCGTCCCCTCGTCCTTGACAATGATCGACTCGTCGGCCATCGCGGGAACGTACGCGCCGCCGGCCGTGCACGAGCCCATCACCGCCGCGATCTGCGGGATGCCTTGCGCCGACATCCGCGCCTGATTGTAGAAGATGCGGCCGAAATGGTCGCGGTCGGGGAACACGTCCGCCTGCAGCGGGAGAAACGCGCCGCCCGAGTCGACGAGGTAGATGCACGCCAGCCCGTTCTGCTCTGCGATCTCCTGCGCGCGCAGATGCTTCTTGACCGTGACGGGATAGTACGTGCCGCCCTTGACGGTCGCATCGTTCGCAACGATGACGCAGCAGACGCCGCCGACGGTCCCGATGCCGGTGACGATCCCCGCAGCGGGCGCGTCGTCATCGTACATTCCGGTCGCGGCGAGCGCCGACAGTTCGAGAAACGCCGAGCCGGGATCGACCAGGCGGTCGATGCGATCGCGCGCCGTCATCTTCCCGCGCTTGCGGTGCCGGGCGACGGCCTCGGGGCCGCCGCCTGCGCGCACCCGCGTCAGACGCTCGCGCAGGTCGCCGACGAGCGCCGCCATCGCGGCGGCGTTGCGCGCGAAATCCTCGCTGCGAGGGTCGACTCGGCTGACAAGTTGGCTCACACCCAGCCGATTTTAAGCTCGTGTGAGAATATCCGTCTCTGAGGGCGCGCTCGGGCGCCGGCACGCTATCATTCGGACGTGCCTACGACTGCCGCGCCCGTATCCGCATCCGCCTCCGCTTCATTTCGTCCGGCCGGCACGCTCGACGCGTCGCGCGCGCTCGCGCCGTACGCGGGCCCCTGGAATCGCCGGTTGGCGGCGCACTTGCTGCGCCGCGCCGGCTTCGGCGGCTCACCGGCGGACGTCGAGCGCCTCGCGTCGATGTCGCCGTCCGATGCCGTCGCCTCGCTGATCCGCTTCCCCGACACCTCGTCGCTCCCGGCGGCGCCGCCGCTCGAGACGCCGCCCTCGCGCCCGCTCGGCATCTTCCGGAATGCCGCCCCGGGGATGGCCGCGGACGACGCGACGGTGTCGGCGCGCAAGGCGTTCCAGATGGCGAACAACCAAAACCGTCGCCGCAACCTGATCGCGATGCAGACGTGGTGGCTCGAGCGGATGATCGCGACGCCGGCGCCGCTGCAAGAGAAGATGGCGCTCTTCTGGCACGGGCACTTCACCAGCTCGCCGGAGAAAGGGACGACGGCCCAGGAGCTGTTCGCGCAGAACCGGCTGTTTCGCGAGTACGCGCTCGGCAACGTCAAGCAGCTCACGCTGCACGTCTCGCAGGATCCGGCGATGCTGCGCTACCTCGACAACAACGTCAACGTCAAAGCGCACCCGAACGAGAACTACGCGCGCGAGCTGATGGAGCTGTTCACGCTGGGTATCGGCAACTACACCGAGCAGGACATCCGCGAGTCGGCCCGCGCGTTCACCGGCTGGACGTTCCGCCGCGAGCCGGACGGCAGCGGTTCGTTCTTCGACAACCGCGGTCAGCACGACGACGGCACCAAGACGTTTCTCGGCCGCAGCGGCACCTTCACCGGCACCGACGTCGTCGACATCATCTTCGGTCAGCCCGCCTGCGCGCGGTTTTTCGCGACCAAGCTGCTTGCGTTCTTCGTCTACAACGACCCGGAGCCGCAGCTCGTCGATCAGGTCGCGGCCCTGCTGCGCAAGAACGGCTACGAGCTGCAGCCGGTGATGGCCACGCTGCTGCGCAGCAACGTCTTCTTCAGCGACCGCGCGTATCGCGCGCTGGTGAAGAGCCCGGTCGACTTCGTCGTCGGGACGCATCAGCTCTTCGGCGTTCCGAAGGTCGTACCGCAAGAGCTGGCGGCGCTGCGCGCGATGGGCCAGGTGCTGTTCTATCCGCCCAACGTGAAAGGCTGGGACGGCGGGAGCGCCTGGCTCAACAGCCAGACGCTGCTGACCCGCGAGAACTTCGCCAACGCCGTCGCGCAGAACCCGGCGACGATGACGACAGCGACGTGGATCGCGCCGACGCTGAAGACGATGGACCCGAGGCAGATCGCCTTCCAGCTCACCGACACGATGCTCCAAGGCGACGTCTCGTCAGCGGCGACCGCGCAGCTCGTCTCCTACCTCGGCGGCGCGGGCCAAGTCGCGCTCTCGCAGCTTTCCTACGAGAACGTCGACGAGCGCGTCCGCAGCGCCGCCTATCTCACCATGGCCATGCCCGCGTACCAATTAGCATAAGGATCACGACACAGCACATGAAGCGCAGCAACTTTCTCATCGGAGCGCTCTCCGGGCTCTCGGTCGTCGGGACGACCGATCACATCCTGGCGAAAGCGCTCGCGCAGTCGCCGCTGCCGGGGCTGCCCGCGGCATCGGATCGCGTGCTCGTCGTGATCAACTTCCAGGGCGGAAACGACGGGCTCAACACCGTCGTCCCGTTCGCGAACCCCGACTACTACCGCTATCGTCCCTCGCTCGGGATCCCCGCGAACGACGTGCTGCGGATCGACGACCAGGTGGGCCTCAACCCGGCGCTGGGGCCCTTCAAGAAGCTCTACGACGCCGGGAACGTGGCGATCGTGCAAGGCGTCGGCTACCCCGATCCCGACCACTCGCACTTCCGCTCGACCGAGATCTGGCAGACGGCGGAACCGAAAGGCTATGCGTCGACCGGTTGGATCGGCCGCTACCTCGACGACGCCGGCCTGCCCAAGGACAACCTCTTCAACGGCGTCGCGCTCGCGAACGTGCTCCCCGAGCTGATGATCGCGCAGCGCACCGACGTCCCCGCGATCGACGCGTTGCGCGGCTACGGCCTCACCAGCGACAAGAACGGCGCCAACCGTGAAGCGTTCCACCAGTTCGTCAGCGACGCGACCGTGCCGTTCCGCTCGCCGTACCTCGCGCACGTCGCCGAGATCGAAGACCATGCGCAGCGCGGTGCGGAGGAGCTGCCGAAGCTCGTCGCCGGCTACAAGCCGGAGGCGACGTATCCCGCGACGCCGCTCGGCCGCAGCCTCGCGCTCGCGGCGCAGATCGTCGGCTCGCGCCTCGGCACGCGCGTCATCTACGTGCAGCACGGCTCGTTCGACACCCACGTGACGCAGAAGCAGACGCAAGATCGCCTTCTCGCCGACTTCGCAAACGCGATCGCGGCGTTCTACGCCGACCTATCCGCGCACGGCAACGCGAACCGCGTGCTGACGATGACCTTCAGCGAGTTCGGCCGCCGCGTCGCCGAGAACGCGAGCCGCGGAACGGACCACGGTGAAGCGGCGCCCGTGTTCCTCATCGGCGGCGGCGTCAAGGGCGGCGTCTACGGCACGCATCCCGATCTCGGCCGCCTCGCGATGGGCAACCTCGCGTACACGACGGACTTCCGCAGCGTCTACGCGACCGTCCTCGAACGCTGGCTCGCGCGGCCCTCGACAGCGATCGTCGGCGGATCGTTCCCGACCATCGCCGCGCTCGCGTAAGCAGTAGCGGCGCGCGTTTCCTCGAATGCGCGGGGGATGCTCGCCGCCCCCACGACCCGCATCGCGCCGCGCCGCCGGGAGCTCGACTTTCAGCTCTTCGACGTCCTCGACGTCGCCGCGCTGCTCGATCTCCCGTACTTCGCCGAACACGATCGCGCGACGCTGGGCGGAATCCTCGACACGGCGTATGAGATCGCAGGCGAGGCGTTCGCGCCGTTCGCCGCCGAGCTCGATCAGTTTCCGTTTCGCCTCGTCGACGGTGAGGTCGCGACGCCGGAGTCGCTCAAGCGCGCCGTCGCCGCATACGTCGACGCCGGCTTCATGGGCGCGACCTTCGCCGAGCGCGATGGCGGCTTGCAGCTGCCCTCGACGATCTCGTCGGCGGCCGGGATCGTCTTCGGCGCCGCCAACGGCTCGGCGAACGCGTACGCGTTCCTGACGATCGGCGCGGCGCATCTGCTCGCCGCGTTCGGCGACGACGAGCAGCGCGCGCGCTGGATGGCGCCGATGATCGATGGACGCTGGTTCGGCACGATGGCGCTGAGCGAACCGCAGGCCGGCTCGTCGCTCGGCGACATCACGACGCTGGCGACGCCCCACGGCGATGGTACGTACCGGCTGAGCGGGAGCAAGATGTGGATCTCCGCCGCCGAGCACGATCTCTCGGAGAACATCGTCAACCTGGTGCTCGCGAAGCTGCCCGACGCGCCGCCAGGCGTGAAGGGCATCTCGCTCTTCATCGTCCCGAAGTACCTCCTCGACGAGCAGGGCCGTCCCGCGGCACGCAACGACGTGACGGTGACCGGGCTCAACCACAAGCTCGGCCAGCGCGGCGTCGTCAATACGGTGCTGACGTTCGGTGAGCGCGGCGCGTGCGTCGGCTACCTCGTCGGCGCACCGCACGACGGGATGCGCCAGATGTTCCATATGATGAACGAGGCGCGCATCGCCGTCGGCGCCGGCGCGGCGTCGCTGAACCTCGCCGCGTTCGAGTACTCGCTGCAGTACGCGAAGGATCGGCCGCAAGGCCGGCGACTCAACGACAAGAACCCGCTCTCGCCGCCGGTCCCGATCGTCGACCACGCCGACGTTCGCCGCATGCTGCTCGCGCAGAAGGCGATCGCCGAAGGCGGTCTCGCGCTGGTCCTGTACTGCGCGTATCTCGTCGACGTCGCCTCGGCGACGCAGGACGCGGGCGAGCGCAACGAGACGAACCTGCTGCTCGACGTGCTGACGCCGATCGCGAAGACCTGGCCGTCCGAGCGCGGCGTCGAGTCGACGTCGCTCGCGATTCAGGTCCTCGGCGGTTACGGCTACACGCCGGACTATCCGGTCGAGCGCTACTGGCGCGATCAGCGCTTGAACCCGATCCACGAAGGAACGACCGGGATCCAAGGCCTCGACCTCCTCGGCCGCAAGGTGCGGATCGAGAACGGCGCCGGACTGCGGCTCTTCCTCGAAGCCGTCGCGCGCGACGTCGACCGCGTGCGAGGTGTGCCGGAGCTCGCGGAAGAGTGCACCGCAATCTCCGCCGCATGCGAACGGCTCGCCGCCGTGACCCGCACGCTGATCGAGGCGCAGATCGAGCTCGGCCCGGAGCGCGCGCTCGCCGGCGCGACCGAGTATCTGGACGCCTTCGGCACCATCGCCGTCGCGTGGCGCTGGCTCGTGCAGGCGTTCGTCGTCTCGACGCGCTCGCCCGACGACTTCGG
>DASYFS010000042.1:0-28216 GCA_036498305.1 Candidatus Elarobacter sp.
CTTCCCGACGGTCCGCGTGTCGACGGCGCCGACCATCCCGCCCGCGTCGCCGATCGCGGAAGCGAGCATTCCGAACGACCCCGGGGTATTCGGAGTCTCCAGACGCATAACGAGCTGCGTCCCGATCGAAGGTGCAGAAGCCATCCTCCCTCCCGTACGGTATCGCCGGGCGGGTGTCCTATGGTTGGCGTGCTCGGCCGTGGGCATCTTGAAGCTATGACCCCGTTCACGGCCGCGGCGACGAGCGCGATGGGGACGCTCGCGGTGGTCGCCCTCGCCGGCGGCCGCGCCCTGCGGCGGCGACGTGAAGGCGCGGAGGCCGCGGCCGCCGCGGCGCTGGGTGCCGCCCTCGCGGCACTCGACACGGACGGCATCTTCGCCGGCGTCTGGCTCGTCCTCGGACTCGCGGCAGCCGCCCGCTACGGCGGCGCCGTCGTCGGCGCGACGCGCGACCGGCCGGCGCGGCTCTGGGCCGCGCTCGAACGCGAGAGCGCGGCAAAAGGACGGTTTCTGCCGCGCACCTTGGTCGACCGGCTGGGACGTCCGTCGCTCGCCGAGGTCGCCCTCGGCGACCGCGCCACCGAACAGATGACGGTGTTGTTCGCCGACATCCGCGACTCGACGGCACTGACCGAGTCGCTGAGCAGCGAGGACGCCTTCGTCCTGATCGCGGACTTCTTCGCGCGCTCGGCGCGCGTCGTGCGCGATCACCGCGGCAGCGTCGACAAGTATCTCGGCGACGGCTTCATGGCGCTTTTCCCGCGCCGGGTCGAAGACGCGCTCGACGCGGCGCTGGCGCTGCAGGCGGCGGTCGGCGAGCTCAATCGCGAGAAGGTCGGGACGCCGATCGAGATCGGCGTCGGGCTGCACACCGGTCCGGTGACGTTCGGGACGGTCGGTGACGCGCTCCACATCGATACGACCGTCGTCTCCGACACCGTCAACACCGCGAAGCGCGTCGAAGGGCTCTCGAAGCGCATGGACGTCCCGGTCGTCGCGACCAACGACGTGATCCGCGCCGTGCGCGCGCCGGAGCGCTATCGCACGACCGTGCTCGGCGCGCACGCGGTGCGCGGGAAGCGCGAGCCGGTCGAAGTCTACCGCGTCGAGACGCCGCCGCCCGCGCCGAGCACGGCGCCGACCGTTCGCGCCGCCTCGGTCACCGCCGCGCGTCCCTGAGGGAAGATCGCGATGAACGACCAGAACGCGTGGATCATCCCCTCGTACACGCGCAGCTCGGCGGCGACGCCGTCGGCGCGCAGCCGCTCGTAGTACGCGACGCCTTCGCTGTAGAGCGGGTCGCACTCGGCGAGCACGATCGTCGCCGGCGGCAAGCCGCGCAGCGTCGCCGCGTTGACGGCGAGGACGTAGGGAAGCTCGCCGATCTCGGGCTGCGGGATGTAGCAGTCCCAGTAGAACGCCATCCGCTCACCGGTGAGAAAGTGTCCGACCGAATACGCCTCGTACGAGGCGCTGGTGATGTCGTTCGCGACCGCCGGGTAGACGAGGAGCTGGTGCGCGATTCGCGGCCCGTTCGCATCGCGTGCCTTCAGCGCGACGTTCGCCCCGAGCCCGCCGCCGGCGCTGTCGCCGCCGATCGCCAACCGCGTCGCATCGGCGCCGAAGTCGGAGGCGTGCGCGGCGAGCCAGACGCAGGCGGCGTAGGCGTCCTCGAACGGCGCCGGCGCGGGAAACTCCGGCGCGAGCCGGTAGTCGACCGACGCGACGATGCAGCCGCTCTCGACGCACAGCAGCCGGCAGACCGCGTCGTAGCTGTCGCGGCTCCCGCAGACGTACCCGCCGCCATGGTAATAGACGAAGAGCGGGAGCGGCGCCGCCGATCCATGCGGCGTGTAGACGCGCACCGGGATCGGGCCGCGCGGGCCGTCGGCCTCGACGTCGATCACCTGGGCGACGTCGGCCGGCGGACCGCCGAGCCGCGCGAACGTCTCCTCGAACAACGCGCGGGCGTCCGCGAGCGGAATCGACCAGATCGGCGGCCGGTTCGAGGCTTCGACCTGAGCCAGGAAGTCACGGACGAGCGGATCGAGCATCGCCGCCGGCTACTTCAGCCGCCCGATCTTGCTGGCGCCTTCCGTGAAGTACTCGGCGTTGTCGGGGCCGGTCACGATGAAGCGCGGGTTGCCGCCCACAGGATACTCGGTGATGTTGGGGCGGGATGGGGACGCGTTGAGCGCGATACGGCCGATTTTGTTCGCATACGATTCGGTGAACCACATCGCGCCGTCCGTCCCGGCCGTGATCCCATAAGGGTTCGCGTCGGCGGTCGGGATCGCGAACTCGGTAATGGTGTGGGTGCTATCGGTCGTGATGCGCCCCACCCGATTGCCGAGGGACTCAACGAACCACATCGCCCCGTCGGGCCCTGCTGCGATGGCGGCGGGGAATGAGTTTGGCGCCAGCGTGAAGACGGTAACGGCTCCGCCGGTGGACATTCGGCCGATGGCGCTATCGCCGCTCGTGAACCAGAGGTAGCCGTCCGGTCCCGCCGCAATACCAATCGGATAGCCGCCCGTCGGGTCGGAATACTCGGTAATCGCGTGCGTCGTCGGCGAGATGTTCGCGATGTTTCGCCTAACGCTTTCGGCGAACCAGATGTTGCCGTCGGGCCCGGCCGTGATGCCGTACGGTTGGGAGCCGCTGGCGAGGCTGTATGCGGCGGCGGTGCCGGTCGTGGTCATCGAACCGACCTCATCGTTGATCGGATCGGTGTACCAAAGCTTGCCGTCGGGACCGGAGGTGATCCCATACGGTGCAATGAGTGCCGCGTACGTGCTGAACGCGCCGGCGGTCGTGGTTCGCAAGATCAAGCCATTGCCGATCGAGCCATCGCCGTTGTCCGCCGCCCATATCGCGGAGTCGGGCCCCACCGTTATCCCGAACGGGTTCTGCACCGAGTTCGGCAACTCGGTGTACGTGCGGCACACGTACTGGTCGTAGTTTATCGCGACGATCGTGCTGACGGCGGCGGCGCCGCTATCGTTGGGCGCGCTCGCCGACGGCGTCGCGGTCGCCGTGAGCGCCACTTGCTGCCCGGCCGTCGCGCCCGCCTGCGGGTTCAGCACGAACGTGTTCGGTGCGCCCGTCGTGGGTGCCGTAACGCTGACGAGGGCGGCGTTTGAACTCACGAGTGAGGGCACCGGAGCGCCGGGCCCGAGAATATAATTGCCGTCCGCGTCGACGCCCACGACCGTCACGCTTTGCGCCGGATCGCATACCGCGAGGTTGAATCCCACCTGCGGTGAGCCGCGCAGCGTGCTGGTGGTGTTCGGCAGAAAGGCGACGGACGTCGGGATCCCCTGAAACGCGACGTCGACGGTGTTGGCTTGACCGGCGACGATCGTCACCGGAATGTTCTGGTTCGCCGAGAGCGCACTGCCGGTGGGGTTGCCACCGCCGTCGAGCAGGCCGTCGTACGTGACGAACGTCGCGGTGTACGAGCCTGGCATGAGCGCCAAGGTGATGGTGCAGATCGTCGGCGAGACGAGGCTCGCGGTGCAGTTGGGGTTGCTCGCGGTGGTGAGGTTCTGGTTGAAGGTCTGCGTCGGCCCGCTGGTCGGGACGAAGCTGATCGCGACCGACTCCGTCGCCGGCGAGATGTAGCGCGGGCTGCGCTTCGCCGCCGCCGTCGACGCCTTCGCCGGGATCGTGATCCGCAGTGTGGCCGACGCCGCCTTGCCGGGCGACGGCGACGACGCAGTGGCCGGCAGGGCAGCGCTGTTGCGCCCTGCGCCGCCGCACGCGTTCAATGCGAACGCCCCGACCGCGAGAAGTCCGCCGAGCGCGAGTCGATTCATCTGGCTGCAAACCCTTCCTTGCGCTCGGTGACCTCCCCCGCTTGTCCCGCTCTCGCCAACCCAGGTATCGGCGCTAGGGGTACGTTCGGACAGGTCCTTACGTCCCGCCGATCGTCATCTCTGCGACCCGGAACGACGGCGCGACGATCGTGCCGTCAAAGCGCAGGTCGCCGGCGACGGCGTCGATCCCGCCCAGCAGGTCGAAGAAGCTCGCCGAGACGGTGAACTCGTCGAGGGCGTATTGCGGCGCGCCGCCTTCGACGTAGATCCCGCGCCCGCCGCGGCTGTAGACGCCGCCGGCATGGTCGGTCGCGAAGCCGATCGTGTCGAGGATGAGGACGCCGCGGTCGATCGAGGCGACGAGATCGTCCAGCGTCCCGGAGCCGGGGACGAGATAGAGGTTCGTCGGCCCGACACCCCCGCCCGAGGCGTTCCCGGTCGAGGCGATGCCCAGCCGGCGGCCCCAGTACGTATCGCTGAGGTACGAACGCAAAACGCCGTTCTCGACCGCGATCGTCTCGCGCGTCGCCACGCCTTCGGCGTCGAACGGCGAGGAGCCGAGCCCGCCGCGCAGGCGGCCGTCGTCGACGATCGTTACCAGCTCGCTGCCGATCTTCTCGCCGGCCTTCCCGGCGAGCCACGAATTGCCGATCGCGACGTTCGCGGCGCTGAGCGCGGCGAACACGTCGCCGAGAACGCTCGCCGCGACGTCGCGTTCGAAGATCACCGGGACGCGCATCGTCGGAGGCTTGCGCGCACCGCACAGCGCGAGCGCGCGATGCACCGCGTGCAGCGCGACCGCGTCCGCCGGCTCGGCGGTCGCCCAGCCGCGCGCCGCCGTTCCGTAGTAGCCGATCCGCTTGTTGTCGCCGTCGCTCGCGACCGGCGAGGCGGAGCGTGAGACCGACGTCCCGGCCTTCACCCCGCGGAAGCCGCGCGTGTTGGCGAGCGCCGACCAGGCCGACGTATCGCCGACGCGTGCCGCGTCGGTGTTCATGATCCGCGCGTCCGCGGCGCGCACCGCCGCCTCGAGCTCGAGCGCTTCTCGCACCTTGTCGTCGTCGGGACGCTCGGCGACGTCCGGCGCGACCGTGAACAGATCGTGATCGCAGACCTCGTCGCTCGCGAACGCCTCGGGGAGCGCGGCGTCGGCATCCTCGCCGACGTGGACGGCGGCGGCGACCGCCTCGCGCGCGAGCGCGCCGATCCGTGCCGGATCGAGATCCGTCGTGCTGAACGTCGCGCGGCGCGTTCCGACGAACGCGCGCACCGAGAGACTACGGCCGCGCGAGCGCTGCAGCTTGGTGACCGTCGTCCCGCGCGCCTCGCACGAGAATCGGTCGGCGATACGGACCGTCGCCTCGGCGTCGGTCGCGCCCGACGCGGTCAGTTGTTCGATCGCGGCGGTCGCAAGCGCGAGTGCTTCGTCGCGCGGATCGCTCATCGCGCCGTTCCGCCGACGGTGCAGCTCGCGAGCTTCACGGTCGGGATCCCGATGCCGACCGGGACGCGCTGTCCGCCCTTGCCGCAGGTGTACGAGCGGTTCGCGAGACGGCCGTCGTTGCCGACCATCGTCACCTTCGTCATCGCTCCCGGGCCGTTGCCGACCAGCGTCGCGCCGCGCACCGGCGCCGTCAGCTTGCCGTTCTCGATCAGGTAGCCCTCGGCGATCATGAAGACGAAGTCGCCTTTGGCGATCTCGACTTGGCCGCCGCTGAACGAGGTGGCGTAGAGTCCGCGCTCGATCGAGCCGACGATCTCCTCCGGCGGTGAGTCGCCGCCCGGCATGTAGGTGTTGCACATCCGCGGCTGCGGCGGGACGCGAAACGACTCACGCCGCCCGCTCCCAGTCGAGGCGACGCCCATCAGCCGTGCGTTGGTGCGGTCCTGCATGTAGCCGCGCAGGATCCCGTTCTCGACCAGCACCTTGTGCTGACCCGGGACGCCCTCGTCGTCGACGGCGACGCTGCCGCGCTCGCCGGGAAGGTTGCCGTCGTCGAAGATCGTGACCAATTCGCTTGCGACGCGCTCGCCGACGCGGCCGCTGTAGAGCGACGTCCCCTTGCGGTTGAAGTCGGCTTCGAGCCCGTGTCCGACCGCCTCGTGCAGCAGCACGCCGCCGCCGCCGGGCCCGATGACGACCGGCATGTCGCCGGCCGGCGCGTCGACCGCGCCCAGCTTCGTCGCGGCGATGCGCGCCGCGTCGCGCGCGATCGATTCCGGCGTCCGCTCGTCGTACACCTCGATCCCCATGCGGCCGCCGTCGGCGACGTAGCCGCTCTCGCGCAGCGCGCCGTCGCGCGCGACGACCTGCACGCCGAGCGAGACCAGCGGCCGGCGATCGGTGACGACGCGACCCTCGCTGTCGGCGATCTGCACGTACTGCAGCTCGTCGGCGACGAAGGCGTTGACTGCGGCGACGCGCCGATCGTAGCCGCGCGCCGCCTCGTCGGCGCGCGCGAGCAGCGCGACGCAGACGTTCGCGGGCGCCAGCTCATCGGGATGCGACGGATAGAGCACGGCGGTCTGCGCGGGAACGAGCGCGGAGACCGTCGCGGGCTCCTGCAGATCGCGGACGATGAGCGCGGCGGTTTCGGCCGCACGCAGCAGCGCCGCTTCATCAACGTCGTCGCTGTACGCGTAGCCGGCGCTCTCGCCGCGGACGACGCGCACGCCGGCGCCGCGGACGACGGCCGACGAACCTTCCCGGATCTTCCCGTCCTGCAGCCGGAACGTCCGCACCAGCTTGTACTCGAAGAAGACGTCGGCGAAGTCGCCGCCGCGCCGGAGCGCGCGCGCGAGGATGCGGGCGAGGAGATCGTGATCGAGGCCGGGCTGCACCCGTCCTCGTTCGTCGGCGCTCACCGGCGGCCCCACGGCCGCGGGCCGGCGCTCACTCGCGTGCGAGCAGATCGAGCGCGCGGTCGACGCCGGCGTAGACAGGGCCGTCGTCGGCGCGGCGATCGTTGACGATGAACGCGAACGCGACGCGACCGTGACGGTGCGTCTGCACGTACCCCGTGAGCGCGTTGACGTTGGCGATGTGTCCGCTCTTCGCGCGCGCGCGGCCCCGCGCATCGGTGAGATGGTGCCAGCGCACGGTCCCTTCGATCCCGACGCGCGGCAGCGACCCGACGAAGATCGAGCCGCCGGGCTCGAGCGCGGTTCGCGCGAGCAGCATCGCGAGGGTCAGGGGCGCGACGCGGTCGGTCGGCGCCAGGCCGCTGCCGTCGACCACGCGCAGGCCGCTCAGCGGGACGCCCTCGCGCGCGAGCAGCGCGCGCTCGACGGTCGCGCCGCCGGCCTCGCTGCCGCTGCCGCGCGTCGCGCCGACGGCGCGCAGCAGCTGCTCGGCGAAGTGGTTGTTCGACTCCAGCATCATCTCGGCGAGGATCGCGCGAAGCGGCGGCGAGCGGTGGCGCCACACGACGTACGGCGCAACCGGCGCGACGCCGGCGCGATCGCCGCCCTGCACCGCGACGCCGCGCTCACGCAGCATGACCCGCGCGACCCCGGCAGCGTACCGCGAGAGATCGACGACGGGCCGCCAGAACGACTGTTCGGCGCCGGCCGCGACGCGACCGGAGAACGTGAAGTCGTTGCGCAGCGGATCGCGCTCGATCTGCAGCAGCGTCGCGTACGAGGTGATGAGGCCGCCGCGAACGCGCACGCCGGGCGCGCTCGGGAGCGAGACGATCTTCACCGGCGTGCCGACGGCGCCGGGGACGAGATGAAACTCGATCGTTCCCTGATCGAGCGAAAGCGCGCTCGTCCCCGCCGCGTACCCGTACTGCAGGTCATCGGGATCCCAGTGCGGGTTCACCTCGGGCGCCGAAAACAGCGTCCCGTCGCCGACGACGGAGCCCGTCACCGTACGAACGCCGGCGTTCGCGACCGCGCCGGCACCCGCGCGCAGATCGTCGCGCGTGAGGAGCGGGTCGCCGCCGCCGACCAGGTAGAGATCGCCGTGGACGACGCCGTCCTGCGGTGCGCTCAACGATTCGAACGTCGTCGTGAAGCGGTAGTCGGGGCCGAGGACGCGCAGCGCCGTCGCGCCGACGAGCACCTTGAACGACGAAGCCGGGGTCGCCGGCGTGCGTTCGCGGCGGCCGAACAGCAGACGCCCTTGCGCGTCGACGACGACGAGCCCGGCTGTTGCGAGCGCGGACGGCGCGAGCGCCGCGCCGAGCTTCGCGCGCAGCGAAGCGATCTCGGCCGCCGTCCACGCCGGCGCGGCCGGCTCGGCTGCGATCGGGGTCGGTCCGGCCGCCGCATGCGGCGGCGCGGGCGGACGCGCACAGCCCGTCACCGCCGCGGCGAGAAGCACCGCGGCGAATCGCCGGTAGCCCGGCCGCATCAGGAAGCGGGGGACGGAGGGCGGGCGCCCACCTCGTCGAGCTTCTCTCGCAAGGCTTGCATCTCGGCGCGCATCTTGTCGACGTCGTCGCGCAGCTGCGCGAGCTCGACCGGCTTCGACTGCGCTTCGCGAACGCGCTGCGCCGCTTCGGCGGCGTCGCGCCGCAGCCGTCCGTCGGGCTCGCTCCCGGCCAGCCGATCGAGCGTGCCGAGCAGCCGCGGATCGGCGAGCTTCTCGGCGGCCGCAAACGCCGATGTGCGGACCAGATACATGTGATCGCGCAGCGCAGCGTCGACCGTTTCGACGACGCGCGTCCGTACCGGCTCGACGAGCGTGCCGAGCTCGGCGAGCGCGGCTACGGCGGCGCGGCGCAGCGGTTCGGGCTGATCCCGTTCGAGGGCGGCAAGGAGTACGGGGAGCGCGCGCTCGTCGGCGAGCGCACCCAAGCCGCGCGCCGCACCGGCGGCGATCGTCTCGTTCCACGACGGCGTCGTCATGCCGTCGACGAGCGCGTCGTACGCGCGCGGATCGCGCGTGCGCCCGAGCGCGTGCAGCGCGCTGCCGACGACGAAGTACGACGGATCGTCGCGAAGCCCGAGCAGCGCTCCGGCGGCGGCGGAATCGCGGAAGTCGCCGAGCGCCTGGGCGACGGCACGGCGCACCTTCGGATGCGGATGCGTGACCGCACCGAGCAGCGTGCGCAGCGCGGACGGCGCGCGCGAGCGGCCGAGCGCGGCCGCGACCTCGACGCCGACGCCCCAGAACGGATCGTGGGCAAGCGCCGCGGCGAGCGCCTCGCGCGCGACGACGCTCTGATCCTTCGCGAGCGCCGTCGCCGCGCGGATCCGCGCGGCCGGCGACGGGTCGGCGCGCAGGATCGCCGCGTGCATCTGGGTTCCCAGCGACGACGTCCAGGCGGCGAGGATCCACGCCGACGGATCGATCCGCACCAGCGCCGGCTCGCGCTCGAGCGGGATCGCGAACGTCTGCGGCGCGCGCTCGACCCGCAGCCGAACCCGCGTCTCCCCGCTCATCGGCCCATCGCCGGCGTTCGCCGCGATCGCGCCCGGCGATTCGGCGACGAAGCCCACCTCGAGGTCGAACGTGTAGGCGGGGTTCGCGTCGTCGATCTTCTGCTTCTGCGCGATCGTGACGAGCGCGGTCTTCCGTTCGGCGTCCCAGCGGTACGACGTCTCGATCTCCGGGTGGCCGCCACGTTCGACCCACTGCGCGAAGAAGCCGCGCATGTTGCGGCCGGTCTCGGCCTCGATCGCGCGAATCAGATCGATCGTCTCGACGTTGCGGCCCGCGTTGTCGGAGACGTAGCGCCGCAGCGCGCGCTTCATCCGCGGCCAGCCCAGCTCGCCGCGGAGCATGTGCAGGACGGCGCCGCCCTTCTCGTAGAGGTGGCGGTCGAACAGCTCGATCGGATCGCGGAACAGGTTGCAGACGATCGGACGACGATACCGCTCACCGTCCTCGTCGAGATAGCGGCGGACGACGCCGTGCACGTCGTAGAGGTACTCGTCCCAGCCGTCGTGTGCCTCGAGCCAGACCGCCTCGAAGTACGTCGCGAATCCTTCGTTCAGCCACGCCTGCGCCCAGTCGCGGCACGTGACGAGATCGCCGAACCACTGGTGCGCGAGCTCGTGCGCCGCGAGGAAGTCGGCCGAGTAGTCGAGGTGGGCGCGCTCGTCGTGCAGGACGCGATCGGTCTGCGTCGTCGCCGACGTGTTCTCCATCCCGCCGAAGGTGAAGTCGGCGACCGCGATCTGCGAGTAGCGCGCGTAGGGATACGGGACGCCGATGACCTGTTCGAAGAGGTCGACCATCGCCGGCGTGTTCCCGAACGCTCGCTCGCCGTCGGCCTCGCGGCCCGGCAGCGTGTAGTAGAACATCGGGACGCGCTCGTTCCGCTGCACGATCTCGCTGAACGGCCCGGCGACCATCGTCATCAGATAGGTCGCATGCGGCAGGGTCTGCTCGTAGCGAAAGACCGTCTCGTCGCCGCGGTCGGTCCGCTCGACGAGCGCGCCGTTCGCGAGCGCGAACGTCCCGCGCGGAACGGTGATCGTCGTCGAGGTCGGCTGCTTCTCCGCCGGATAGTCGAAGCATGGGAACCAGTAGCGCGCGTCGGAGTCCTGGCTCTGCGTCCAGACGTGCTTCGGGCCGTGCTCGATGAAGTACATGCCGCGGCGCGGATGGTCGAGGCTGTACTCCACCCGGATCGCGAGCGTCTCGCCGGCGTTCAGCGGCGAGCCGAGCTCGATCTCCAGCGTTGTCGACGTCGAACGGTGTGCCAATGGCTTGCCGTTCGCCGTGACCTCGACGATCCGCAAATCGACCGCGTCGAGCACCAGGCGCGTTACGCCGTCCTCGATCGCGCGCACCGTCGTCGTGCAGGCGCCGTCGAGATGCTGTTCCTCGATGCGCGGACGAAGGTCAAGATCGATTCGCAGTACGTCGACGCGCTTGTCTGGTCCGTACTGCAGCTGCGCTCCCGGCAGCGCGAAGGGGCGGTGCTCGCTCACGAAGCGCGCTCATTCGCGCCGCCGCCGGGCGCTCCCGCCGTTAGGGAAGCGGCAGCGAGTAAAGCGATCCGGTGGTCGTGATCGTCCAGACGGCGCCGGCGGCGTATACCGCATGCGTAGCGCCCCCCGTCGCCCCGCCGCCGCCGATCAGCGCCGTACACGCGGTCGCCGAGCAGCGGTTCACATCGATGATGTTCGTGGACGACAAGTTCTGGACGTACAGTAAGCCGTTCGACAGGCCCGCGACGCCGTTGACGCTCCCGACTCCGGTGACGGTGTAATGCGTGTCGACGCACGTCGGCGCGCAGACGAATTTGTCGATGCCGCTCCCGCGGCCGCCGACCCAGACATTCCCTGCGCTATCCACCCCCGCGTAGCTAATGAGGTGGCCGAGGCCGAAGTTTGTGAACGTGCACGCGGTCGACGTGCAGGCGGTCGGATCGAATCGATTCACCGTGGTATTGCCGTTGTTGCCGAGCCAGATCGTTCCGTCCGGCGCCGCCACCGCGTAGCCGACGGTGGTCAGCGTGGTGTACTGGTTGACGACGTAGGTAAGCGGATTGAAGCTTGCGATGAGTCTGATGCCCGGGAAGGTCATCCACAGGTTGCCGTCCGCGCCCATCACGATGCTCGAAATCGCATAGGCGGTTGGGGTCACGACCGTCGTCTGCGAGCACGTCGTCGGACACGGCCCTGCGACCCAGGTCACCGCGGCGCCGTCGCCAACATACAACGCGCCGCCGCCGACCGCGACGAACCCGCCGCCGGCGGCGTTACCGCTCCCGGTGGTGGTCGCGGCGCCGCACAACGTCGTGCATACCGAGGCGTCGAACGCATAGAGCTCCGACGGGCTGCCGGCGTAGACGTCTGATCCCGAAGCATACATCTGCCACGTTGCGGAAGTCGCGGGCCCTCCCATCAGCAGCGGAGTCGCCGAGACGATGCTGTACGCGACGGACGCCGTAGCGGAATTTGCGTCGGCGACGGTGACCGTGCCCGTCCCGGCGCTGAGCGGCGTCACGGTGATCGTTACCGAACCGCCCGCGCTCGCCGGGGTGCACGAGGCGGGGACGCACGCCGTCGTGACGAGCGTCCCCGCACCGCCGACCGTGAACGCGCCGGCATAGCCCGCTTCGCTCACCTGCAGCGTATCGGCCGTCTGTCCCGCGAACATGCGCATCGTCGTCGTCGGGGTGTAGACGAGCGGACTCACCGCGACCGATGCCGTCGGCGACCCTGCAGCAAGCGCGATCGTACCGGTGGCCAACGCTTTCGACGTGTCGTAGGTCAGCGTCACGGTCGTGGTGCCGTCGGCGTTCGCCGGCGCCGTTACGTTGGCGCTGCCGAGCGAGAGCGCACTGTTCGGATCCCCGCTGATCGTCAGCGCGATCGGTGTGGCGTAATTGCCCGGCGGGACGATCGTCGCGCCGGTCGCATCGAGCGCTTTCACCGTGAAGGTCAGCGTATGCGTGGAGCCGTCGGCCGGCGCGCTGAGCGCGCTGTTCGAAACGACGAGCGACGAAGGAACGCCGCCGAAGGTGACGCTGACGTTGGCGGTTGTCCCTTGCAGGACGCCGGCGCTCGCAGCGGCGGTTCCGATCGGGGTCCCGCTGCCGTCGGTCGATTGGTAGAGGGAGAGCGCGTAGACGTCGGTCCCGACGACCGCGGCTGCGCTGACCGTGCACGTCGTGCCCGAGGGGTCGGTGGTGCAGTTCGGGCTCGTCGTCGTCAAGCCGGCGACGGTGTCGGGGACGTCGGGATTCGGCGGCGATCCGTTCACCGTCGAGAGCGCGATGCGGATAGAGCCTGCGTTCGGCGAGATGAACGCGGGGTGCTTGGCTTTCACACTGGCCGCCGTCGGCTTCGGAATGTGAATCCGGAACGATGCGCTGCCGCGTTGCTGCGCGCTCGTCGTTCCGTGCGCTGCGGTGGGCGTGGGTGTCGTGCGGCCGCCCGCGCATGCCGACAAAAGAGCAACGCAAAAAACACCCGCAGAGAAAGCATTGCGCTTCACGGCGCGCTACGTTTCGCGTGCGAGGGGTAGTTTCCTAAGGACGATTGTAAGGATCACGTAAGCGCGCGGTTTATGGGAAAACTCGCTGATTTCGCGTCCCGTCATCCCGAGCTTGTCGAGGGACCCTCGTTGTTGCGCGAGCGAAGCCGAGCGGAACGCCACACGTCTTGGCAGCCGCGATGCGTCGTTGCCCTTCGACTACGCTCAGGGCAACGACGGGGGTCCCTCGACAAGCTCGGGATGACGGACGCGCTCGCCATGACGGGCGCACTCGCCATGACGCGCAGCCTTTAGATGCCGGCGCCGTCCGTGAACGTCAGCTCGTTCTGCAA
The DNA here is from genome assembly GCA_036498305.1 of Candidatus Elarobacter sp. Lineage (GTDB taxonomy): Bacteria > Vulcanimicrobiota > Vulcanimicrobiia > Vulcanimicrobiales > Vulcanimicrobiaceae > Vulcanimicrobium. The sequence continues at coordinate 13,053 of DASYFS010000042.1, forward strand.
GAGCGCGCGACCGAACGCGATCGTCTCCAGCAGCGCCGTCCACTCGTCGTCGCCTACCGCTTCGCGCATCCGCCGCGCGGGTCGTGACGCGCGCAGCGCATCCTCAGGCCGCACGGTGAAGCCGAAGCGCCGGTTCGCCATCATCCGTTCGAATGACGGATGTCCGTACTCGATCAGCCCAACCGCCCCATCAAGTTCCCAGCGATTGATCGCGCCCGCCGGCGCGACGAACGCGAAGTGCGTCGCGAACGGCAGATACGACTCCCACTTCTTGTCGGCCAGAAAGTCGGCGCGCGACGACTTGACCTCATAGATTCGCACCTGTCGCGTGTAGCGCCCCAGGCCGATCACGTCGAAGCGGCAGCCGCCGCCCGCGGGGCAGAACTCGGTCGCGACGTACGGATAGCCGAGCCGCCGCATCCGCTCGCAGGCGAGCGCGCGCAGCTCCGCCGTCGTCATCTTCTTTCCGGCCAGCGGGGTGAGGGGGATGTAGTCGAGCGACATCAGCCGTCCCAGCGCAGGATGTGCAGCGCGTTCGGACGCGGGTCGTCGCACCAGGTCAGGAAGTAGCGCCGCGCCGGGACGGTGTGGCCGGTCGGATCGGTGTACGAGTACTCGAGTCCCGGGCCGGGCTCGATGTGTCCGCACGCGAGCGCGAAGCGCTTCGCGAAGTCGGGGCGGCCCGGATGCGTCTCGGGACGGCCGGGGATCGCGACCAGTGCTTCCTTGTCGACGAACAGGATGCGCTTCGGCCGCAGGTCGGGATCGTACCAGTGCTTTGCTTCCTGACCTTGCGCGTTGTAGCCGATGAACACCAGCGGGATCCCCGCCTCGTAGTCGAGCGACGACGAGAAGCCGTAGCCGTCGGTGACCACGACGGCATCGTTCGCGTCGGCCATGCGGCGCACGTCCTGCGCGAGCGGCCAGTAGGTGAAGATCTCGAACGGTCCGGTGTTGCGCAGCGTCGAGCCGGTCGCACGGAACTGCGCGTAGAGCGGCCCGGGAAACGCCGCCGCCGCGAACAGGAACGGGATCAGCACGGCCGCCGGAACCGCGGCCGCCGTCGCCCACAACACCTTTGCGCGGTGCGCGAGACGCTGGAACGCGACGCCCATCCCGACGCACAGCGAGATGTACGGCCCGAAGATCCAGTGGAACTCGATCCGCTCGTGGAAGTTCAGCAGAATCAGCAGCGCGAGCAGCGGGATCGCCGTCCAGGCGATCAGCGCGTTGCGCGGACGGACGAAGACGAACAGCGCCGCGAGCCACAGCCCCGGCGAGTACGCGCCGGCGCAGGCGATCAGATAGTATAGCGGCCGCAGCGCCGAGGGCTCGGAGACGTGACGCTGCTGGAACGCGAAGGTGAACGTGACCCAGTCGTGGGTCGCGTTCCAGACCACGAACGGTGCGTAGAGCACCGCGCAGATCGCGAACGATAGCCACAGCCCTTGGCGCCACAGCGGCCGCCGCGACGGCGCCAGCGCCCAGGCGACGATCCCCGCGACGAGCGCGTAGGCGAACATCTTCGAGAGCAGCGCGGCCGCCAGCGCGATCCCCAGGAAGACGTAGTCGCGCTTCGCGCCCGTCTGCTGCGCGCGCACGGCGAAGTAGAGCGAGCACGCCCAGGCCGCCATCAGCGGCCCGTCGGGGGTCGCGATGACGAATCCGACCGACAGCATCGGCGTCAGCATCATCGCGATCGCGGTGACCATCCCGGCGCGCTCGTCGCCGGCGATCCGCTTCGCCGTCGCCGCCGCCGCGATCGTCGCGATCACGCCGCAGGCGAGAAAGCCCAGGCGAATCCAGATCGGGTTCGCCGTCGCCCACATGAACGGCAGGATCAGGTACGCGACCATCGGCGGATGATCGGCATAGCCGAGCGCGAGGTGCTTGGCCCACTCCCAGTAGTACGCCTCGTCGCCGGTGAGCGGGACCTTCGCCGCGGCGACGGCGCGCAGCAGCGTGACGAACGCGACGATCCCCCAGGTCGCGTACCTCATTCGTGCGGCTCCGTCAGCCCGCCGTTGACGCCGATGACCATCCCGTTCAGGTAGCTGCTCTCGCTCTCGACCGCGAACCGCACGGCGGCGGCGACGTCTTCCCACGAACCGGCATGGCCGGTCGGATTCTTCCCGGGCTGCGCGCGCGCTTCGTCGCGGCTCGCGCTTTTGTCACGGATGTCGCCGGGCTCGATCACGTTGACGGTGATGTTGTTGGCGGCCTCTTCCACGGCGAGCGTCCGCGCGAAGCTGACAACGCCGGCCTTCGCGGCGCCGTAGAGCGCCATCCCGCGCGCGGGCTGCGTGACCGAGGAACCGTTCATCCCGAAGAACACGAGCCGGCCGTACCGCCGTTCGCGCATCCCGGGGAGCAGCGCGAGCGCGAGCGCGACGGCAGAGCCGAGGTTCGCCTCGATCATCGTCCGATAGTCGTCGAAGGTACAGCGCGCAAAACGCTTCACGACGATCGGCCCGACCGCGTGGACGAGGACGTCGATCGGGCCGCGCTGCGCCTCGACCTCGGCGACCGCCGCCGCGGCCGCGGCAGGGTCGGTGAAGTCGGCCGCCACCGAGATCGCGCCGGCGTCGTGCGGCCGCAGCTCGGCGAGGGTCGCATCCGGCGGCGTCCCGCCCGGACGGTGGGTGATTGCGACCCGAGCGCCGCCGGCGGCGAGGGAGCGCGCGATCCCGCGCGCCAAGCCGGCGGCTCCCCCGGTGACGAGCGCAAGCCGAGAGGACGTTCGTCCAGGTTCCTGAGAACTCAGCATCGATGAAGCGCGGATCCGTGGCGGAGCAGCGACCCGTCACGTTCTTGAGCGAGGACTCCGTCCACGTGCGCGGGTCCTACGCCTCCGGAAAGACCGAACGCGCGCTGACGCTGATCCTCGTTCACGACTACGGCGCCGACCGTTCGTGCTGGGATCCGTACGTGCCGCTCTTCCGAACCCGAGGCTGGAACGTCCTGACCTTCGATCTGCGCGGCCACGGCGAATCGGTGAGACAAGATATGCGCCACGCCCTGCTCAGACCGGACGCGGCCGACCTGGCCTCGCCGCACGTCTTCCCCGCCGACGTCCGCGCCGCGGTCGCCTTTGCCGCTCGCCAAGAACACCATGAGCCCGGGCGCATCGCGCTCCTCGGCCTCGGCTTCGGCGCCGATCTGGCCTACGCGGGAAGCGCCCGGGGCTGGGGCGGCGTGAGCACGGTCTGCATCTCGCTCGACGACGACCGCGCCCGCGCGCTCGCCGGGCCCGGGACGTTCGCCCCGCGGGCGGTCTATGTAATGTACGGCGGCGACGACGCGACCTCGGTTCGCTCCGGGGAGTCGTTCGCGATGACGGCTGCGGCGCCGTCGGAGCGCTATCCGTACCTCGGGACGGCGAGCACCGGACTGGCGCTCTGGGAAGAGCGCCAGCCCGAGATCATCGCCCGCGCGATCGCCTGGATCGAGAAGACGAGCTGAGCGTCAGCGGACGTTCAGGGTCTCCTGGACCGGGTTCGCGGACGCGCCGGTATTCGGATCGGTCGCGTGGATGACCATCGTGAGCGTACTTCCGCTCGGCGCGCCGATGTTCACCTGCGTCGTGAAGAAGCCGTTCCCGTCTGCGGTGACGTTGTAGACGGCGCTGTTCGAGCCGGTGTTGCCGCCGCCGAGAATCGAGCCGATGATCGCGCCGATCGTCGTCGAGCCGCCTTGCGAGACGCCGACCGCGATCTGAACGCGCGCGCCCGGCGAGGTGCGACCCGCGACGACGAACTGGTTGCCGACCGTGGCGCCGTCCGGCGGACGGACGTTCGTGATCGAGAGCGACGTCGACGACGTTCCTGAGGTGTTGAAGCGCCAGCCGCGGCGGAAGCCGTTCCCACTCGCGTCGTTGCCGCTCACGACCACGTCGTGCGTCCCCGCCTGCAGCGGCGACTGCGGCGCGTAGGTGAAGCCGCGCGGCGAGCGGGTCGCGTTGTTGGTCACGTCAGCGCCGTCGAGCGTGATCCGGATCGAGTTGGGGTCGACGGTGCCGCCGGCGAACGTCGCTTCGATCGTCGGACGCCGCGAGGTCACCGGTGAACCGCGCGCCGGCAGAACGTTGGCGAGCGTGATCGCGCCGTAGGTTCCGTTCGGGTTCGGCGCGGGCGTCAGGACCTGGTTCGGCGGACGGTAGTTCCCGCCGCCGCCGTTGGTGTTGATCGCGACGACGTTGTTGTTGCCGTCATAGTTGACCGTCGCGCCGAGGGCTTGCGAGACGAAGCGCAGCGGGACGTACGTCGACGCGCCGATGATGAACGGCGCGACGTCGAGATTCTGCTGTTGGCCGTCGACCGTTGCCTGCGTCGACCCGATGTGCAGCGAAACGGTGTGGCCGCGGCCGCTGGCGTTGATCGTGCCGTTTGCGTACACGACGGTCGCGCCGAGGTTCTCGAAGACGCCGCGCAGCGGGACGAAGACGCGACCCGCCCGTTCCGTCGGCGGCGGGTTGAGGTTGATCGTCGAGCCGTTCACCTGGACGGTGACGGGGCCGGCGGCGAGCGCGGGACCCGCGACGGCGGCGCCGAGCGCGAGGGCCGCGGCGAGCGCGGCAAATCGCGAAGCGAGCGGTGTTGGCATAGGGTGCGGGGACCTCCGAGTCAGCGTGTGGTGCCGAAGGTCCCCATACCCGTTGCCAGGAGTTTCTAAGACTTCTCCCCGCCGGTCAGTTGCCGACCGCGCCGGCCGGGACGCGGGGCGGCGCAAGCGGCGTCTCGTCGCCGGCGGGCGGCGGAGCGGCGCGGCGCTGCCGCACCCCGGCCCACCAGGTCGCCAGGTTGTTCGTCGTCACGTACATCGCCGGGACGAGCACCAGCGTGAGGAACAGCGAGCTGACCAGACCGCCGATCAGCACGATCCCCATCGACTGCCGGATCTCAGCGCCTTCGGTGCGGCCGAGCGCCAGCGGCAGCATCCCGAAGACCATTGCAGCGGTCGTCATCACGATCGGCCGCAAGCGCGTCCCGCCGGCGGCGAGCATCGCTTCGGTATAGGTGAGGCCGCGCTTGCGCAGCGTGTTGGCGTAGTCGACGAGCAGGATCCCGTTCTTGGCGACCAGCCCGAACAGCATGATGATCCCGATCGCCGAGAACAGGTTGACGGTCTGGTGCGTGATCCCGAGCAGGCCGAGCGCGCCGATCATCGCGACCGGGATCGAGAACATGATCACCAGCGGCGTGATGAACGATCCGTAGAGGATCACCATCAAGCAGTAGATCAGCGCGATCGACGTGACGACCGAGAACGTCATCGAGGTGAGGAACTCGGCGAAGAACTTCGAGTCGCCGTCGGTTCCCAGCGACACGCCGGCCGGGAGGAAGCCCGGCGTCGCGAGCTGCTTGTTGATCTTTCCGATCACTTCGCCCAGCGTCGTCTTGTTCCGGTCGATGTCGCCGTTGACGCGCACGACGACCTGCTTATCGGCGTGCGAGATCTTCGTCGCGGCGCGGTCCGAGGTGAACGTCGCGACGCGGCCGAGCGGGACCAGCGAGCCGTCGTTGGCGCGCACGGGGATCCGCGCGATCTCGTCGAGCGAGTTGCGTTCGGTGATCGGATACTGCACCAGGACGTTGACGAGACCGTTCCACGTGCGCACCTTCGTCGCGATCGCGCCGCCGACGGCGGTACGCGCGACCAGCGCGGCCGCGCCGGGCGAGACGCCGAGCATCGCGGCGCGCGCCGGATCGACGCGGATCGTCAGATGGGGCGCCGCGTTCTGCGCGCCGGTCTGCACGTTGACGGTCCCCGGGATCGTCCGGATGTATGCGGCAAGCTTGTCGGCTCCGGCGGAGATGACGTCGCCCGGACCCGAGAGCGTGTACGAGATCGGCAACCCGCTGCCGCCGCCGCCACGGCCCGAGATCGTGAGGTCGGCGCCGTGCGTCAGCGGCGGCAGCACCTGCCGCAGTTTCGCGATGACGTCGTCCTGATCGCGGCGGTGGTCCTTCGCGAGCGTGATGTTGAATTGGCCGACGAAGCCGCCGGTGATCTCGCCCCAACCGTCCGGTTTGTTTCCGGCATAGGTGCGCACGGTGTCGATGTGCGGCAGCTTGAGGACTTCGTGCTCGATCCGCACCAGCGTCGCTTCGGTGACCGCGAGCGGCGTCCCGACCGGGTAGGTGAGGTTGCCGTGGACCTGGCCGTTCTTGACGTCCGGGATGAACTCGGTCTGCACGCCGAAGTTCCCGAGCGCGAGCAGCAGCATGACGCCCCCGGCGCCGGCGCACGCTGCGATGCCGGCGATCGTCGCGCCCAGATGTGCGCCCACGAAGCGCATCCCGAGGAGACGCTTCCCCTTCAGCGCCGCGGCGACGACGTGGATCAGCACGGCGACGACCGCCAGACCGATGTCCAACCCGCCCATCATCGCCATCGCCTCGCGCCCGCCGACCAGCGTCAGCGCGTTGACGACGAACAGCATGCTCAGCCAGAAGATCATCCAACGGTGGCGCAGCGCGAGGGGGAGCGCCGCAGCCCGATACCACGTGTTGAGCCGCTCGAAGCCGGTCTGGAACCACGCGAGATAGGCCGGCGGTGCGGCGGAACGCTTCTTCACCGACCATTTCGCCGCCAGCACCGGCGTGAGCGTGAACGAGACGAACAGCGAGAACAGCGTCGCGACGGTGACGACGATCCCGAACTCGCGCATGTATTGGCCGACGAAGCCGCTCAGGAACGCCAGCGGTAAGAACACGACCACATCGACGAGCGTGATCGCGATCGCCGCGCCGCCGATCTCGGTGCGGCCGCTGATCGCCGCATCGTTCGGATCCTGGCCGAGATCGCGATGCCTGGTGATGTTCTCGAGGACGACGATCGAGTCGTCGACCAGAATCCCGATGATCATCGAGAGCCCCATCAGCGAGACGTTGTCGAGCGTCAGCCCCATGATGCGCATGACGATGAAGGTCGCCAACAGCGAGGACGGGATCGCGATCATCACGACCAGCGCGTTGCGCCAGGCGTGCAGGAAGAGCATCAGCACGATCGCGGTGAGGATCACGCCCTCGCCGAGCGACTGCAGAACGCCGTTCAACGACGCGGTGGTGTAGTCGGCGGGCGCGAATAGCTCGTGGAACTCGATCTGCGGGTACTTCTTGCGGATCTGGTTCATCTGGTCGCGCAGGACCTTGGTCGTCCCGACCTCGTCGGAGGTGATGGTGCGCGAGACCTCGAGGATCAGCCCCGGGGCGCCGTTCATGTGCGAGATCAGGCGCAGTTCCTGATGCGTGTCGCTCACCGACGCGAGGTGGCCGAGCCGCAAGACGCTCTGCGCGCCGCCGGGGACCGTCACCGGAAGCGCAGCCAAATCTCCGGCCGAGTTGACCTCGGCGTGCACCGAGACCGTCGTCTCGACGGTCGGTTTGTCGATCCGGCCGCCGGGGAGGTTCGCGTTGTTCGCGTTGATCGCGTTGTAGAGGTCGGTCAGCGTCGCGCCGGCGCCCATCAGGCGCAGCGGGTCCGCGTTGACGTCGAACTCGCGCACCGCCGCACCGTTGAGCCCCACGCTCTCGACGCCGGGGATGTGCTTGATGTCCGAGATCACGCGGTCGTTCAGCGTGTCGGCGAGCGCGGTTGCGGTGAGCACTTTCGAGTCGACGGCGTACGTGATGACAGGCGCGTCGGCACCGTTCTTGTTGACGCTGGGCGGATCGAGGTCGCTCGGCATGTAGACGCGCGCGGTGTCGACGCGGCGCTGCACGTCGATCGCGGCGAAGTCCAGGTTCGTGCCGAGCTTGAACTGCACGACGACGACGCCGGTGCCCTCTTGCGCGTCGGCGGTCATCTGATCGAGGTTTTCGATCCCGTCGAGCTGATCTTCGATCGGCTTGACGATCAGTCGCTCGATCTCAGCGGGCGAGGCGCCCGGGTAGTTCGCGAACACGAGGACGATCGGGAAGTTGACGTTCGGCTGCGAGTTTTTCCCGAGCGCGAAGTACGACGACGCACCGTACACCGCCAAGGCGATGAAAAACATCGCGACGATAATCGGGCGAGTGATGGAGAACCTCGTCAGCCACATACAGATGACCGTCCTCTCGTCGGTCGCCGGAGCTACGGACCCCGGTCTCCCCTTGTTTCGCGCAGTACTACTAATTTGTTCGTTGTTCCTGGAGATTACGGAGGACCGGGCTCGGACGGGTCCAGCCCAACGAACGATGCTGCACGTTCGCGTTACGGGAAGACCCAGCCGAGCAGCGTACCACGTCGCCAGCCGTCGCCGTATAAGGCGCGGCACGTTTCCTTTGGGAGTACTTCGTTGAAGAGAATCGCGATGGCGGCCGTCATGGCCGTCGGGATCTCAGCGTGCGGCGGCGGGGGCGGCGGCGGCGGAAGCAGCGTCCCCGGAGGAGGCGGCGGCCAGCAGCAGCCGAGCGTCAGCGGCGATATGCTCGCGCTCTCGCCGTCCCGCGGCTGGAACTATCAGACGAGCAACCTGCAAGGCGTCGGGCCGGCCACGATCTCGCTCTATACCGATCCGACGCCGGTCACGGCAAACGAGACGGCCCTGGTCGCGACCGGCGTGCCCGGCCTCGTGCCGACGGTCCTGACCAGCACGGCCAACGCCGAGTCGAACCTCCTCGGGGCGCTCGGGCTGACGAGCGGAACGGCCGGCTACAACGTCGTCGCCGAGGCGTCCGCAGGCAGCAACGCGGCCGTCCCCGGGTCACCGCTGTTCGTCGGCTCGACCCTCACGCAAGGCGCCGTGTCGACGCCGTACCCGGGCGTCACCGAGACGGTGCTGTCGGTCGGAACCGTCGCCGGCGCGGCGGCATGCCCCACGCCGAACGCGACCGGCGCGCAGGTGCAGTACACGTATCAGACCTACACGGCGACGATCTCGTACGTTCCCGGTTGCGGGATCACCGCGGCGACGCTGCCGCAAGGAAGCTTCGTCCTCACGTCGATCGGCTCGTATCCGTCGCTCGGAAACCTCAGTGCCGCGCGCCGCGTCGCATCGGCGTCGTGGATCACGACGGCGCGTTCGCTGCTCGGTCTCGAGCACAACGCATGGCCCGCAGCGAAGGCGCTCTTCCCCTAACAAGAAGCGGAGCCGGTCCGCACAGGTCCGGCTCCGCCTTCATAGCTTGGTGCGCGAGACTGGATTTGAACCAGCACGCCGGTGAAGGCGCTAACCCCTCAAGCTAGTGCGTCTACCAATTCCGCCACTCGCGCACGGGGCTTGGCCCGGCGACGCTTAGCGACCGCGGCCGGGACAACCTCGTGAGTTTACGGCATCGCGGGAAGCGGCGCAAGGCCCAGCCTAGGAGGCGACCTTCTCCTCCGCCAGGACCGCTTCGATCTTGGCGTGGAGCCGCTCGAAGCCGCGATCGCCGGCCTGGCGGTGGACGAGCTTGTGGTCGCGGTCGAAGAGGTAGTACGCCGGAACGTACTGGTTCTCGAACCGCTCGACGAGGGTGTGCTCGCCGTCGATCGCGAGCGGCCAGCGGATCCCCATCGGACCGGCGGCGTCGGCGGTGACCGACGCGACGTCGAGCTCGGCAGGCCCGCGGGGCTGGTGGATCGCGACGAACTCGAGGCCGCGCGGACCGTACTCGGCCTGCCAGCGCGCGACCTCGGGCGCGACGTCGTGGCAGATCGAGCAGCTCATCGACCAGAAGTGGACCAGGACGGGCCTGCCGGCGAGCGACGCGGGCGGATCACCCACCCACGTCGCCACGCCGTCCAAGCTCGGCAGCTCGCTGCCGGTGCGCAGAGGCATCCCGGCTTACGCGCCGACCTTCAGCAGCTCTTTGCCGGGCTTCCAATCCGCCGAGCAGAGCCCACCGGTCTGGAGCGCCTGCAGCACGCGCAGCGTCTCCTCGACCGAGCGGCCGACGTTGTCGTTGGTCACGACCGCGTAGCGCAGAATCCCCTCGGGATCGATGATGAAGAGGCCGCGCTGCGCGACGCCGGTCTGCTCGTCGAGCACGCCGTAGGCGCGCGCGACTTCCTTCGTGTAGTCGGCGACCAGCGGGTAGCTCGTCCCGGCGATCCCATTCTTCTCGCGCGGCGTGTTCAGCCACGCCCAGTGCGAGTGGACGCTATCGGTCGAGCCGCCGACGATCGCGGCGTCGAGGTCCTCGAACTCGTCGAGGCGATCCGAGAGCGCGAGGATCTCGGTCGGGCAGACGAACGTGAAGTCGAGCGGATAGAAGAAGAAAATCAGCCACTTGCCCTTGTAGTCGGACAAGCTGATCTGCTTGCCCAAATCCTGGGGGCTCGTTGCGCCCTTGGTGGACGGGAGCGTGAACGCGGGCGCGGGCTGACCGACCTTCGCTAACAAGACAATTTCCTCCGATACTGTTGCTATGGGAACTGGTTTTCAGGTATAACTGAGACTGAAAACCGATTTCACTCAAGCCGAAAGGCTATACCATCTCGCCCCGGGCGTCAAGCGCCGAAGTGACAATGCTCCCACCGAACTACCGAACCGTGCTCGACGTCGTCGAAGCCGCCGGTCCGGGCAGCCACCTGACCGCCCAGCAGATCTGGGCGCGGGCTCGCGCCGTCCAGCCGCGGATCGGCTTCGCGACGGTTCACCGCGGCTTGATTCGGCTGCACGAGCTGGGCTCCGTGATGAAGATCGACGTCCCGGGCGAGGCCTCGGCCGTGTACGAGCCGGCGGCGAGCCCGCACGCGCACTTCCGCTGCCTGGGCTGCGGGTCGATCCGCGACCTCGAGTTCGCCGTCCCCCTCGCGACGATCGCCGCCTTGGCCGCCAAGCACGGCGTCGCCATCGATCACGAGGACGTGACGTTCACCGGCCGCTGCGCCGACTGCGGCTGAGCGCAACGCTCCCCGGGTTATGCGGAGCGTGAACAAGATCGAGAAGCCCGAGGCGCAGTGGCGCGCCGAGCTCCCGCCCGACCGGTACGCGGTCCTGCGCGAAGGCGCGACCGAGCGTCCCTTCACGGGCGCGCTCTACCACAACCACGCCGAGGGAACGTACGACTGCGCCGCCTGCGGCGCGCCGCTGTTCTCGTCGGCGACCAAGTTCGAAAGCGGCAGCGGCTGGCCGAGCTTTTGGGCTCCCGAAGATCAGGCCAACGTCGAGCTGCTCCGCGACACCTCGCACGGGATGATCCGCACCGAGGCGCGCTGTGCCCGCTGCGGCTCGCACCTCGGCCACGTCTTCGAGGACGGCCCGCGTCCCACGGGCGAGCGCTACTGCATCAACTCCCTGGCGCTCGAGTTCTCGCCGAAAGACTCGCCGGGCTGAACCTTGGCGCTGCTCGCTCCGACTACGCTGGTGTGAGCGGCGCATGACCGACGGCGAAGACCGCACGCTTCTCGCTGAGATCGCTCAACGCGACCGGGTTGCGTTCGAGACGTTCTTTGCCGCCCACGGCGCGGCAGTGCACCGGTTCGTGCGCGATCTGGTGCATGACGGCGGTCTGGCGGAGGAGTTAACGAGCGACGTGATGGTCCAGGTATGGCGCAGCGCGGCGAAGTTCGCCGGGCGCTCGCGAGTGCGGACGTGGCTGTTCGGGATCGCGCATCACAAGGCGATCGACGCGCTGCGGCGCCGGCGCGTCCCGACCGTGCCGCTCGATGCGATGCTGTCGATCGCGAGCGACGCCGAAGGGCCCGACGACGCGGCGCTGCGCGCCGAGGATCGCGACCGGCTCGCCGCGGCGCTCGCGTCGCTGAGCCCCGAACATCGCGCCGTTCTCGAGCTGACCTTCGTCGAGGGCTTCTCGCAGAAAGAGATCGCCGACATCGTGGGTGCTCCGGCGGCGACGGTGAAGACGCGCGCGTTCTACGCGAAGGCGCGCCTGCGCGACGTCCTCGCCGCCGCGGAGCAAACCCGATGACCCACCCGGTCGCCGAGCTGCTCCCGTTCTACGCCAACGGCACACTCGACGCCGCCGATCGCGCCCGCGTGGAAGACGAGCTCGCGACGTGCCCGAGCTGCGCCGCCGAGCTGCGCGAGATCGAAGCGCTGGGCGCCGCGCTGCACGAGCGCGCCGCCGCCGCACCGCCGCCGCCTGCGCACATCCTCGACGACGCGCTGGCGCGCATCAGCGCCACGCCGCTCGCCTCGGCATCGGCCCGGCTGCGCAGCGCGTGGTGGGGAACGCCGGCACGCTACGCGACCGCCGCCGCGCTCGTCCTCGGGTTGAGCGCCGCGGGTCTCGCCGCGTGGCACGTGCGCGAAGCGGATGTCGCCGCGCCCGGCCGCGTAAGCGGCGACACGCAAGCCGTCACCGTCTACCGTGCCACCGAACCTCCGCTGCAGCAGAAGATCATGGTGCAGCACGTCACGAAGAACCGCGACCTCGCGCAGCCGGCCGTGCCGCCGGAGACCGTCGCGAAACAGCACCGTCTCGCGCGCAAAGCACGGCTGGCATTGCTTGTCCGCGATGTCGAGGTCGCGCTGCGCGACGCACGCGGTGTCGTCGGCGCCGCCGGCGGCGACGTCACCGCCCTCAACGATGCGACGCCGCAGACGCCGAACACCGCGCACGGCGCGACCCTCGACGTCGAAGTCCCCGCCGCCAAGCTCGACCCGACGCTCGACCGGCTCGCGCAGCTCGGCGCGGTGCAGAACAAGGCGATCGACGCCGAGGACCTCGACGCGTCGATCGTCGACGAGGAAGCGCGGCTGCGCAACCTGCGCCGCGAGGAAACCGACCTGCGCGCGCTGATGGACCGCGGCGGCCGCGTCACCGACATCCTGACCGTCCAACAGAACCTCAGCGACGTTCGCGGTCAGATCGAGCAGCTCGACGCGCAGCACCAGAGCGATCTCAACCGCGTCGCGACCAGCACGATCTCCCTCGCGCTGACCGAAGATCGTCCGAACGCCGCGCCTGCCAAACCTGGTCCCACCGCACGGATCGACGGCGCATGGCACGCCGGCGTCGCGGCGCTCGTCGACACGATCACGACGCTGCTCGCCGCGATCGCGTGGTCGGTCGCCTACGCCCCCGTCCCGCTCGGGATCGCGGGCGTCGCTTACACCGCGATCCGTCTGCTGGGGAAGAGGCGCGCGACCGCGCCGTAAAGCGTCGAGAGCAGCGGTTCAGGCTCCGGCGGCGTCACGAGCGTGACCGGCGGAAGGACCGGGATATCCGAGGCTTGCACGAGCGCGCCGCTGTGCATCCGGCGGCGGAACATGCGGTCGCAATCGTCGATGCGGCGGCGTTTGCGGCGGTCGTAGCCGTCGATCCATGCCGGCTTCGGCTTCGCGTAGGTCATCGGGACGTCGGTCACGTCGAGGTGGTCGGGCGTCCAATAGCGTGAGACTGCGGCCAGGTCTGCGTCGTACCATCGCTCCATCGAAGTGGATCCGCCTTTCACGCTTGCAACGACCATGTCGCCGTCAATAATTCCCAAAAACGGATGAGAGTCAAACAGCGGCACGCCTCCTCGCCCCACGCGCAGGCGACCTCGGCGACCGGAGCGACTACTCCAGAAAACGCGGCGAGATCGCGCGTTCGCGCGCGCCGCGAACCGCCCGCGTGACCCGCCAGGCCGACGAACCGGTGACGTCGCTCACCGCTTCCCGGAAGCGCTCATCTGCGAAAACGAGCGCGACGCCGTCGTCGGCGGCGTAGCCGCCCGCCAGCTTGCCTTTCGCGATCAGACGCGCAAACGTCGGCCGACGGCCGGGCTCGCTGTCGTAGTGCGGCGCGAAGCTGGCATCGATCAGCCCGAGGCAGCGGAGCGGCTCGAGCCGCCCGGCCCACGAGTCGGTAATGCCGTCGCGAAACCAGCACAGCGCCCCCGCGCTCACGCCGGCCAGCACGGTGCCGCGCCGGTATGCTGCGATCACCGCCCGGTCGACGCCCCACAGCTTCCACAGCGCCAAAAGATTGCGCGTGTTCCCGCCGCCGACGTAGATCACGTCCTGCGCGCGCAAAAAGCTGGGGATGTCCTCGATCGTCTGCCGGAAGAGGTCGAGGTGCGACGGCGTGCAGTCGAGCTCGCGAAAGGCGCGGTAGAAGCGCCGCACGCGTGCCGCGGGATCGTGGCTCGCGGTCGGGATGAAGCAGATCTTCGGGCTCGGCGTCCGCGCGAGCCCGAGGACGTAGCGGTCGATCGCGCTCGCGCGGCCGAGGTGGGTGAAGCCGCGCCCGCCGAGCGCGACGATCGTTCTACTGCGCGTTGGGGTCGAGCGCGTCGCGCAGGCCGTCGCCGAGGTAGTTGATCGACAGCACGGTGATCAGAATGCACAGGCCGGGGAAGATCGCCGCCCACGGCGCCTGCGTGACGTTCGATTGCGCGTTGGCGAGCATGTTGCCCCACGACGCGGTCGGCGGCTGAATCCCGAACCCGAGGAACGACAGCGTCGACTCCAGGATGATCACGTTTGCGACCTCGAGCGTCGCCTGCACGATGATCGGCGCCATCGCGTTGGGCAGCAAATGGCGGAAGATGATGCGGCCGTCGTCGTTCCCGAGCGCCCGCGCCGCTTCGGCGTACTCGCGCTCGCGTAGCGACAGGAACGAGGCGCGGACCAGACGGGCCACCGCCGGCCACGAGAGACCGCCGATGATCAGCACGATCACGAAGAAGCTCAGCGCCGCCTTCTGCGAGGTCGCCGAGACGATTGCGGTGATGACGAGGAGCAATGGGAGCAACGGGATGGAGAGCACGACGTCGGTGACGCGCATGATGACGAAATCGACCCAGCCGCCGTAGTAGCCGGAGATCGCGCCGAGCACGCTGCCGATCAGGATCTCCATCACCACGGCGAAGATCGCGACGGTCAGCGAGATGCGCGTCCCGAAGAGCAAGCGCGCGAGCAGGTCGCGGCCGTTCTCGTCGGTCCCGAGGATATGGTGCGCGACCCCGGGCGCCAGCGGCGTCCCCTGCCAGTTTACCTGGTCGATGAAATTCGGATCGGCCGGCGTGATGACGTTGGCGAGCGCCGCGACCAGGAGCATCAGAATCAGGATGACGCCGCCGATCATCGCGACGCGGTGCCGGCGGAAGCGGCGCCAAACCGTGTTCTTCGAGACGACGATGTCGCTGTCCGCGATCATCTCCGCCTTCTGCGTCGGCGTCATCCCGTATCCGACGGCCATTAGCTGTATTTCACCCGCGGATCGAGCCACGCGTAGCATACGTCGGCGAGCAGGTTGCAGAACACGACCAGGAACGAGGTCAGCATCATGTACCCCATCAGCACC
>DASYFS010000043.1:0-15834 GCA_036498305.1 Candidatus Elarobacter sp.
CCCCATCACGAAGACGTACAGCCGCGGCAGCGCGAACTGCATCCCGCCTGCCGAGACGGTCGCCTCGATGAACGGCATCTCGATCGAGCGCGTGTCGCCGGTCCAGATCACGTAGGCGAGGTTCTGCAGCACGAGCCACACACCGAACAGCATCAGCAGCGAGATGATCGGCTCGGCCCCGAGGACGCGCCGCACCAGCGTCCGTTCCAGTCCCCACCCGAGGAGGAAGAACGCGGGGACGATGATCAGCGGCGCAAGGAGCGGGTGCAGCCCGAAGGCGGTGAAGAGCCACCACGTCACGTACGCGCCGAGCATGAGGAAGCCGGCGTTGGCGAGGTTGATGATCTTCAGCACGCCGTAGATCAGCGCGAGCCCGTACGACATCGAAGCGTAGAGGCCCGCGACGAGCAGCGCCGAGATCAGCGTTGCGAGAATGTCCAGTGCGGGCCTCCCGGGAAGACGCGCCGGCGATGGAGATCGAGGCGCTGGTGTTCGACGTGTTCGGGACGCTCGTCGACTGGCGCACCAGCCTGATCGACGACCTCACCGCATTCGGCACGCAGCGCGGGATCGCCGCCGACTGGCCCGCGTTCGTCGACGCGTGGCGCGCCGAGTACGTCCCCTCGATGAACCGAGTCCGCACGGGCGAGGAGCCGTGGCAGACGCTCGACGAGCTGCACCGCGCCTCGTTCGATCGCCTCGCGGTGCGGTTCGGAATCGCCGCCGCACTGAGCGAAGACGACCGCGGTTGGTGCGTCGACCGCTGGCACCGCCTGCGCCCGTGGCCCGACACCGTCCGCGGGCTCACCCGGCTGCGGACGCGCTACATCGTCGCGACGCTCTCGAACGGCAACGTGCGGCTGCTGGTCGATCTCGCGCGCAGCGCGCCGCTGCCGATGGACGCGATCTTCTCGGCCGAGCTGTTCCGGCGCTACAAGCGCGATCCCGAGGTCTATCGCGGCGCGGTCGCGCTGCTCGGCACGGCGCCGGAGCGCGTCATGCTCGTCGCCGCGCACAACGACGACCTGCACGCCGCGCGCGCCGAAGGGCTGCGCAGCGCGTTCGTGCTGCGGCCGGCGGAGTACGGTCCGCATCAGCACCACGACCTCGCCGCCGATCCGGGGCACGACGTCGCGGTCCGCGACCTCGAGGAGCTCGCGGACCGCCTGGGCACGTAGCCCGCTCGCACCTAGGGCTTCGGAACCGGCAGCACCGGGTCGCCGGTCTTCTCGCCGCGCGGCCACACGATCACCGTCTTGTTGTCGGGCAGGTTCTCGGTCACCACGAACGGCGCGTCGATCTGCCCGTCGGGCTGGAACTTGATGTGGCCGCCGGGGAGGATCGAGTCGGCGAGGTCGATACGGCGCAGCGTCTCGACGAGCTTCGGCTTGTCGACGGAGCCGCTCTGCGTCAGCGCCGTGTAGAGCGTGCGCGCCGTCTCGTACGGGAGCGCTGAGTACCACTCGGCGTTCATCGTCGGATACGCCTTGGCCCACTTCGCGTCGAACGCCTTGACGGCGGCGCCCGGAAGCAGCTGCGACCACCACGACGCCGCGACGACGTAGTCGGCGCCTTTGCCGAGCGCCTCGCGCGCCGACTTCTCCGGCCCGCGCGCGCCGTAGGTGAGGTAGGCATGGTGCAGTCCGGCCTGCGTGTACTGACGCTGCATCGTGATGTAGTCGTCGAGGTGCGCGTCCGACATGAAGGCGTCGGCGTTGACCGCCTTGACCTTTTGGAGCAGCGGGGTGAAGTCTTTGCCGTGCAGGTCGAACGCCTCGCTCATCACGATCTGGAAGTTGCCCGGCTTCTGCTTCGCGCGCTCGGAGAGCCCCGCCGCGAAGTCGCGGCCGTGCGAGGTGTTCTCGTAGACGACCGCCATCTTCAGCGGCTTCGGCAGCTTCTTCTGCGCCTGCATCGCCTCGATGAAATCGCACTCGGAGAAGGCGAGGTTCTCGATCGAGGCCAGCAGCGAGAAGATCGTGGTGAAGCCGCGATGGTAGATCGCGGACGCCGCGCCGCCGCCGCCGACGTACGGAATCTGGTGCTGCTGCGCGACGACCGTCTGCGCTTGCACGAGATCCGTCGAGTAGCCGCCGAGCATCGCATCGACGTGATCTTGCACGGCGAGGCGCTCGTACAGGTTGCGCGAGGTCGCCGGATCGGTCTTGTCGTCGTAGATCACAAGCTTGATCGGAACCTTGCGGCCGTAGGCGCGCAGCTGCAGGCCGCCGGCGTCGTTGACCTCTTTGGTCGCGAGCTCGTAGGCGGCTTTGAACCACGTCCCGACGCGGCTCTCTTCACCGGTCAGCGGCAGGACGGCGCCGACGACAACCTCGGACGGCCCGTTGTCGGCGGCGACCACCGGGACGGTGGAGGCGGTCAGACCGCAAGCGAGCGCGGCACACGCGACCGCGACGAAGGAACGTTGCATCCGGAAGCTCCTCGACTGAAGCGAATTCCCGCTCGGATACCGCCCGCGCGCGGAAACTCCCGCTCGCGCGCGAACCCGAATCGCGATGTATCGGACGATCCTCGACGCGCTCGACGACCACGCCGCCCGCACGCCGGATGCCCTCGCGCTGAACGAGGTGTCGTACCGGAGCCTGCGTACGGCCTCGCTGCGCGTCGCCGAAGCGTTGCGCGCCGCCGGAATCGCGCCCGGCGACCGGGTGGTGATCTACGCGGAGAACCGCCCCGGCTTCGTCTACGCGTACCTCGGCGGGCTGCGCGCCGGCGCGATCGTCGTCCCGGTGAACGTCCTCTACCGCACCTCCGACCTCGAGCACGTCGTCCGCGACGCCGACCCGACGGCCGTCTTCGTCTCCGAACAGAGCGCGCCGTTTCTCCCCGAGCTGGGTCCGCAGGTGATCCGGCTGAGCGACGTCGAGCTGTGGGCGACCGATCCGACCGCGCCGGCGCTGACCCACCCGCCGGCGATCGACCCGGACGCGGTGGCGATCCTCATCTATACGAGCGGGACGACGGGGCGGTCGAAGGGAGCCGAGCTGACGCACGGCAACCTCGCGGCAATCGCGGCATCGCTCGTCGAGGCCTGGCGCTGGACCTCCGCCGACACGTTGCTGCTGACCCTACCGCTCTTCCACGTCCACGGCCTGGGTGCCGGGATCAACGGGACGCTCTACGCCGGCGGCCGGGCGCTGCTGCGCGAGCGCTTCGATGTCGAGGACGTGCTGGCGACGCTCTCGTCCGGCGAAGCGACGATGTTCTTCGGCGTCCCGACGATGTACGTGCGCATCCTGCAGCACGCCAAGCGCGGAACGCGCTTCGATGGGGTGCGGCTGTTCGTCTCGGGCTCGGCGGCGCTCCCCGCGTCGGTGCACGAAGAGTTCGCGCAGCGCTTCGGCGTCTCGATCCTCGAGCGCTACGGCTCGACCGAGTTCGGCTTCGCGCTCTCGAACCGCTACGAGGGTCCGCGCCACGCGGGCACCGTCGGCTTTCCGTTGCCGCACGTGGACGTGCGCCTGACGGACCCCGCGGGCATCGACGTCGCGCCGGGCGCGGCGGGCGAGATCGTGGTGCACGGGCCGAACGTCTGTCGCGGTTACTGGCGCAACGAGCCAGCGACGGCGGCAGCGTTCACCGTCGACGACGCCGGACGCCGCTGGTACCGCAGCGGCGATCTCGCGACGTTCGATCCGGAACGCGGCTACACGATCAACGGCCGCCTGAAAGAACTCGTGATCACCGGCGGCTTCAACGTGTACCCGATCGAGGTGGAAGACGAGCTGCTGCGGCTGCCGGGCATCCGCGCCGCCGCGGTCGTCGGCAAACCGGACGCCGCACGCGGCGAGGTGCCCGTTGCGTTCGTCGAGTGCGACGCGGGCTTCGACGCCGACGCCGCGCTCGCAACGCTGCGCGAACGGCTGGCAAGCTTCAAGGTGCCCAAAGCGCTCTATCCCATCGACGCGCTGCCCCGGAACGCGATGGGCAAAGTGGAAAAGCCGCGCTTGCGTGAGATGCTTTCTTCCGGTGCTCCCTAAGATGAGGTCGGCGGCTGTTTGGCTGGCGCTCGGGCTCGTGTGTACGACGCCGCTCGGTGGTTCGGCCGCGACGGCTCCGCTTCACACGAAGCCGTGCAACGTCGGAAAGACCGCCGCGATCTGCGGTACACTGACGGTGCACGAAGACCGGGCAAACGCAACCGGACGGACGATCGCGCTTCACTTTATCGTGCTGCGGGCCGTGCACCCGTCGCATCGAGCGCTCGCATTCAATCCGGGCGGTCCCGGCGGCTCGGCGATCGACGCCGCGCCGGTCTTCACCGACGGCCCGTTCTCCGTGCTCCGGGATCGGCACGACATCGTTCTCGTCGACAACCGCGGCACGGGTGCATCCGCACCGCAGCAGTGCGACTTCGCCCCGCCCGATCAGCCCGCGTCGTACTTCATGCAATTGTGGCCCGATGCGCTCGTGCAGCGCTGCCGCGACCGGCTCGCCGCTCACGCGGACTTGAGCCAGTACGCGAGCCCGGTTGCCGCAGACGATCTCGACGACGTTCGCGCCGCGCTCGGCTATGACAAACTCGCGCTCTTCGGCGGATCGTACGGAACGCGCTTTGCGCTCGTGTACGCGCGCCAGCACCCCGATCGCG
The DNA here is from genome assembly GCA_036498305.1 of Candidatus Elarobacter sp. GTDB lineage: Bacteria > Vulcanimicrobiota > Vulcanimicrobiia > Vulcanimicrobiales > Vulcanimicrobiaceae > Vulcanimicrobium. The sequence continues at coordinate 4,613 of DASYFS010000043.1, forward strand.
TGGAAAGCCTCCTTTTGCTCGGCGTCGCGCCGCCGCATTATTACGTGCTGCCGCTTCCCATGGCAGCGGGCGCGCAAGCGTCGATCAACGAGCTCTTCACGGCATGCCGAGCCGAGGCCGCATGTGCGAAAGCGTTTCCGTCGTTGCGCGAACACTTCGCCGCGCTCGTGCGCCGGTTCGATACCGGCCCGGTACCGGTTCCGTTGCAGAGCCCCGCCCACCGGGGTCAAACCGTCCGCCTTTCGAAAGAAGTGTTCGCCGAAGCGATTCGGCATGCGCTATACGGCGACGACGGGGTACTCGTCCCGGCGATCGTCGAGCGCGCCTACCACGGAAACTACGCCGCGCTCTCGGCTCTGGCCGATCAGATGGTGCAGCAGTTCGCGGGCGAGCAAGCGACGGGCCTGAACCTCTCGGTGACGTGCGCAGAAGACATCCCGTTCATCACCGAGGACGCGGTCGTCCGGACGAGCGCGAACTCGTTCGAAGGCGACGCTCGCGTTCGCGCGCAGCAGCGGGCTTGCCGGATCTGGAACGTGCACCCCGTTCCGGCAAGCTTCATCGAACCGGTGGCGTCGGATCTTCCCGTCTTCATGATCTCGGGCGACAACGACCCGGCGACGCCGCCTTCGTACGCAAAAGAAGCCCTGGCAAATCTGCCGCACGCGCGGATGATGCTCGTCCGAGGAGCATCACACCAGACCGACTACCCGCCATGCGTGTACGCCGCGGCCGCGGCGTTCCTTCGCTCTCCCACAGCAGCGCAGCCCAATCTCGCCGGCTGCGCCGCCGCGTATCGGCGTCCTTCGATCGCGACGCTGACCTACTTCGATTCCGCGCCCGGAGAGAATCCGGCGATGACGGCGCGGTCTCGGACATTTTTCACCAGGCTGATGTCCGGCCGGCTCGACCGTTCGCAGCTAACGCCGAAGATGTCGAAAGACTATTCCGCCGCGGTACTGTCGCAGATCGCATCGGAGATATCGAGCGGCGGGCCAATGGAAAGCTTCGTCTATCGCGGGTCGCGCCGTTCCGGGAAAGGTACCGCGTACCGCTACCTCGCCCACCTCGTGCGCGCGACGGCGATCGTGACGATCACGCTCGACTCGGCCGGAAAAACGGCCGACCTGGACATTTCCCCGATTTAGCACCGGCGGCGGGCAACGGACACCATTCGTGTCGAACTCCGGCGGTATGGCGACGACGATCGTCCACGCCGCGGACGTGCACTTGGAGACCGCCTTCACCGACGTGCGCGGCGGTGCGCGCCGGCGGGCGGCGCTGGCCGACGCGTTCGTCCGGATCGTCGACCTCGCGATCGCGCGCAAAGCCGACCTGCTGACGATCGGCGGCGACCTCTACGAAGCTGAGCGGGCCGGGCCGCAGACCGCGCGGTTCATCTTCGCACAGCTCGCGCGCTTCAAGAAGCCCGTGCTGATCGCGCCCGGCAACCACGATCCGTACTCGTCGCGCGCCCTCTACGCGCGCGACGATCTTCCCGCGAACGTGCACGTGTTCGCCGAGCCGGCGTGGGCGCCGTACGCGGTCGCCGACGACGTGACCGTGTTCGGCTTCGGGCACACGCCGGGCGAGCCGGGACGACCGTTCGCCGGCGCGCGGTTTACCCGCGGCGGCGTGCAGCTCGCGCTCGTCCACGGCAGCGACGAAGACCGCTGCCCGCCGGGGAAGCGCGCGACGGCGCCGTTCACGCTCGACGAGATCCGCGCGTCGGGTGCGACCTGCGTCCTGACGGGCCACTATCACGGCGGCGCGGTGATCGAGGACGACGGAAAGCCGCGCCTCGCCTATCCCGGCTCGCCGGAGCCGATCAAGTTCGGCGAACGGGGAACGCACGGCGCGATCGTCGCGACGGTGAAACGCGGCGTGCTCGCCATCGAAGCGATCCCGCTGGCGCGCACGCGGCTGGTCGATCTCGACGTCCCGCTCGCCGACGCCGCCAGCGAAAACGCGATCCTCGCCGCGCTCGAACGCGCGCTCGGCGACTACGGCCGCGACGATTACCTGCGCGTACGGCTGCACGGAACCGTCGCGCCCGGGACGCGGGTCGACGCGGATCTGATCGCCGACCGCTTCGGCGACCTGGTCGGAGCGCTCGACGTCGAGGATCGCACGATCGCCGCCGACTACGCCGCGCTCGCGCGCGAGCCCAACGTTCGCGGCCGCGCGATCGACGATCTGCTGCAGCGCGCGCAGAGCGGTGACGACGACGCCCGCGCAGCGCTGCGCATGGTCGTCAGCGCGTTCGAAGGGCTCGAGCCGGTACCGTAGCGATGCGCCTCGACACGCTGCGGATCGACGGCTTCGGGCGCCTCGCAGGGCGCACGTTCGCGTTCGCGCCGGGGCTCACCGTCGTCGTCGGTCCGAACGAGGCCGGTAAGTCGACGCTCTCGGCGGCGATCGTCGCGGCGCTCTACGGCTTGCAGCGCGGCGAGAAAGACCGTTGGCGCCCGTGGACCGGCAGCGCCTACGGCGCGGTGCTGCACTATCAGACCGCCGACGGAAAGCGCTGGGAGCTGCATCGCGATTTCGAGCGCGACGCCAAGGGCGTGCGGCTCTACGACGAAGACGGCAACGACGCGGCCGGGCGCGCCGCCGTGCTGCGCTCGCTGGTCCCGGGTGAGCTGCATTTGCGGGTGCCGCTCGACGTCTATCTGCAGACGGCGTGCGTGCGGCAGCGAGCGATCGCGCTCGAAGGATCGTCGGCGGGCGCGGTCTCGACGGCGCTCGCGCAAGCGCTCGACGGCGGTCCGAAAGAGGACGCCGCGATGGGCGCGCTCGAGCGGCTCGACGCGGCGTTGCGCAAGCACGTCGGGACGCAGCGGGCGCACAAGAACGCGCCGCTGCGCGCGCTGCGCGCCGAAGAAGAGCGCCGCCGCCGCGAGGCCGACGACGCGCGCGCGGCCCTGGCGTCGCTCGCCGAGCTGCGCGAACGCATCGCCGCCGAACGCGCGGAGCGCGACCGCGCGGCGGCCGCCGCGGCCGGCCTCGAACGGCGCGCGCGCGAGCTGCAGGCCGCGCAGCTGCGCGCGCAGCTCGCCGCGCTCAAAGACTATCGCGACGAGCTGGCCGAGCTGCAGGCGGCGCGCGCCGCCTACGACGACGTTGCGACGTTCCCGGTAGCGCGCGTCGGTGAGCTCGAGGACGCGTATCACGCCTGGCGCTCGGCGGTCCACGTCGCCGAAGCCGCGTCGCGGGCGCTGGCGGAGGAGCCGTTCGGCGACGACGACCTGCGCGAGCTCGCGGCGCTCGGGCACGACGCCGGCTCGCTCGACGACGACGCGTACGACGCCGTACGGGCCGCCGCGGCGCAAGCCGAAACCGCGGCTTCACGCGCGGCCGCCGCGTCGGGCGACGCCGCCGCAGCGCGGCGCGACGGCGGCGGCGGGCGCACCGCATCCGGCATGCTGGTCGCGGTCGCGCTGACCGCATTCGCCGGCGACGTCGCGGTCGCGATCGCGCATCTCTGGATCTGGACCGCGATCGCGAGCGTCGCGGCGATCGTCTTCGGTTTCGCCGCCGCGCGCGGCTCGCGCGCCCGCGCCGGCCGGGCAGCGGAAGCCGATGCGAAGCAGCGGATCGCCGATGCGGCGACCGCCGAGGAACGGCTCGCCGCAGACACCGTAGCGCGCGTTCTCGAGCCGCTGAAGATCGCGAGCATCGACGAGCTTGCGCGCCGTCGCGAACGCTACGTCGCGCTGCACGCGCGCGCCGCGCTGCGCGCAAAGGCGGACGCCCGAGCACGCAGCGCCGAGGCCGACGCCGCCGCGGCGGCGGAGCGGTTCGACCGCCTCGCCGCGCTGCTCGTCCCCGACGTCGCGGGAACGCGCGACGAGCGGCGCGCCGCGTCAGGCAAGCGCGAAGCGCGCTGCCGTGAGCGCGACGGGATCGACGCCGCCCTGGCGATGCTGACGGTCCGCCGCGGCACGATCCTCCTCGGCGCCGACGAGTTCGCGCTGCAGGCGGAGTACGAGGCGCTGGTCGCCGCCGGCGTCGAGCCCGCCGAGCATGACGAGCCCGCGACGCTGCGCGAGATCGAGCGCGAGCGCGCCGAGCTCATCGCGCGCGCACACGACGCCGAACGCCGCATGGAAGGCCACGCCGGCGAGCTGCGCCGCGCCGAGCAGAACGTTCCCGACGCCGCGGCGGCCGACGAGGCGCTCGCGTCGACGCAGGCGCAGATCGTGAAGCTGGAGGCGTTCGAGCGCGCGCTGAAGCTCGCGCGCGACACCGTCGAGCAGCGCAAGGACGAAGCGCATCGCGCCTTCGCGCGCCGGCTCGAGCAGTACAGCACCGACGTGCTCGCCGCGATCACCGGCGGCCGCTACGGCGAGATCCGGCTCGATCCGTCGACGCTGGAGATTCGCGTCCGCATCCCGGAGACGGGGCAGATCGAAGATCTCGACCGCCTGTCGGCCGGAACGAGCGATCAGATCGCGCTGGTGGTCCGCTTCGCGACGGCGCGGATGTTCGCCGAAGGGCTCGAACGGCCGCCGTTGCTGCTCGACGATCCGTTCGCGTTCTGGGACGCGGACCGCATCGCGCGGTGTCTGCCGGTCCTGGTGCGCGGCGGACGCGATGGACAGACGATCGTGTTCACCGCGAGCGGCGAGCTCGCCGAGGCGGCGGCCGCCGCCGGGGCGTCACGCATCGACCTCGCCGCGAACGGCGTTCTGGTCTGAGCTACGTTCCGAAATACTGCGCGTAGCGCTTCTTCATCTCATCGGAGGTCGCGAGCACGCCGCGCGCGTCCTCGTGGAAGAGGCGGATGCGACCGATCGGCGTGCGCCCGGCGGGCTCTTTGATCCCGGCCCGCACCGAACGCAAGCCGCCGAACGTCACCAGCGCTTCCTGCGTCTCGGCGCTCATCAGCCAGTCGTAGAAGAGGCGCGCGGCGTTGGGATGCGGCGCGTCTTTCATCACGGCGGCGGGTGAGGACTCGAACGGCGTCCCCTCCGGCGGGTAGATGAGGCCGATCGGGCTGCCTTGATTCTGCAGCTCGAAGACGACGTACTCGTTGCCGCCCGCCATCACCGGCCGCTCCCCGCGCGCGAGCACCTTCGGCGGCTCGGTCGACGATTGCACCTGCATCACGTCCTGACTGGCGAGCTTCTGCAGATACGGCCAGCCGAACGCCTTCATCAGCTCGTAGTCGGCGGTCATCTCGCTCCCGCTATAGGCGGGATGCGCTTTGACCAGCTTTCCTTTCCACTGCGGTGCGAGCAGGTCGTTCCACGTCTTCGGCGCGTCGGCGGGCTTCACGATCGAGGCGTTGTACGCGATCGGCGACAGCGTCGCGCGCCACGTCGCGAAGGTCGACTGCGGATCGCGGAACGCCGGCGGCCAGTAGCGCGCGATCGATTCGAGCGGGACGCTCGCGAGCCAACCCTGCTGCTTCCAGGCCAGGAAGTTTCCGGCGTCCGACGTGTTGACGACGTCGACGACGTGCAGGTTGCTGGAATATTCCTGACCGATGCGTTGGAAGACGCGCTCGCTCCCGGTCCGCTCCACCTGCACCTTGATCCCGTACTTCGCTTGGAAGTCGCGCGCGAGGCGCGACGCGACCGCGACGTCGACCGAAGTGTAGAAGACGACCAGCCCTTCGGATTTCGCCTTCGCGACGTCGGGTACGACGTACGATGCCGCGCGCGCGGCGCGCGGGACGGCGGCGGCGGCTGCGGCAGCGGCGCCGAGCCGGAGCAAGGTGCTGCGCGAGAGAGCGGTGGGCATCAGCGGTCTCCTTCGGCGGGTTCGAGCTCGCGGATTCGTTCGGGCGGAAAGCGCAGCCAGACGGGTGCGCCCGGCGGGACGTCGACGTCGACGCCGGTGGCGACGCGAACCTGCTCGCCGTCGACTTCGACGACGTAGTCCCGCGCGCTTCCGAGAAAGACGCGGCGGACGACGACGCCCTGCAGCGTTTGCGGACCGCCGGGCTCCGCGGCGAAGCCCACGTCCTCGAGCCGGATCGCGAAGCGCCCGGCGCGCCCGATCAGGCGTCCCGGCAAGACGTTGGTCCCACCGACGAAACGCGCGACGAACTCCGAGCGCGGGCGCAGCGCGATCTCTTCGGGCGGTCCGAGCTGTTCGATCCGCCCCGCGGACAGGACGGCGATCAAATCGGCGGTCGCCATCGCCTCCGCCTGATCGTGGGTGACGTAGACGGTGGTGAACCCGAAGCGGTCGTGCAGCCGGCGGATCTCGAACCGCATCTCCTCGCGCAGGTTCGCGTCGAGGTTCGAAAGCGGCTCGTCGAGCAAAAGCGTGCGCGGCTCGACGACCAGCGCGCGCGCCAGCGCGACGCGCTGCTGCTGGCCGCCCGAGAGCTCACCGGGATAGCGGTCACGCAGCGCATCGAGACGCGTCACCGCGCAGATCTCCGCCACGCGCCGTTCGAGCTCGGCACGCTCGACGCGGCGCAGCCGCAGCCCGTAGGCGACGTTCTGCGCGACGGTCATGTGCGGCCACAGCGCGTAGCTTTGGAAGATCATCGACATCCCGCGCCGTTCCGGCGGGACGACGGCGCCGGGCGCCGAGAGCCGCTTCCCGTCGACGGCGATCTCGCCGGCGTCGGGCGCGACGAACCCGGCGAGCAGCCGCAACAGCGTCGTCTTCCCGCAGCCCGACGGCCCGAGCAGCGAGACGAACGCGCCGTCGGGGATCGCGAGGTCGATCCCGTCGACGACGGTCTGCGCGCCGTAGCGTTTGACGAGCCCGCGGATCTCGACGCGCGCCATCAGCGGCGGCCCGCGCGCGCGGCGATCGCGTCGCCCATCGCCGTCGTCGAACCGTCGCCGCCCAGATCCGGCGTGAGATCGATCCGTCCTTCGATCACTTCGTCGACCGCGGCGCCGATCGCGCGCGCCGCCGCGGTCGCGCGCGGCTCGTCCTTCGCGCGCCCGAGCCAGTCGAGGAGCATCTGCGCCGAGACGATCATCGCGTACGGGTTGGCGACGTTGCGGCCGGCGATGTCCGGCGCGGAGCCGTGGGTTGCTTGCGCCATCGCGTGGCGCGGTCCCGCCGAGAGCCCGGGCGCCATCCCGAGCCCGCCGACGAGCCCGGCCGCCTCGTCGCTGAGGATGTCGCCGAACATGTTGGTGGTGACGACGACGTCGTACGCCTGCGGCCGCATCACCAGGCGCATCGCGAACGTGTCGACGATGACTTCTTCGTACGCGACGTCGGGAAACTCGCGCGCGAGCCGGCGGCACTCGTCGGCGAACATCCCGCAGCCGAGCTTGAAGACGGTGTCCTTGTGGATCGCGGCGAGCTGCTTGCGGCGCGAGCGCGCGAGCTCGAACGCCGCGCGCGCGACCTTCGCCGAGCCTTGCTTGGTGATGACGCGAACGGAGATCGTGACGTCGGGCGTCGGCCGAAACTCGCCGCTCCCTGCGACGACGTTGCGGTCGGGCTGAAAGCCCTCGTTGTTTTCGCGCACGATCACGAGATCGACGTCCTGATGGAGCGACGGCAGCGAGCGATACGACTTCGCCGGGCGGATGTTCGCGAACAGGTCGAAGTGTTTGCGCAGGATCGGGTGGGGATTGATCGCCTGCGGCAGCTTCGGATACTCGCGATGGCCGATCGGCCCGAGGATCCACCCGTCGAGCGTCTCCAACGTCGCCAGCGTCCCCTCAGGCAGCGTCGCGCCGAGCGCATCGAGCGCGCGCCGCCCGATCGGGACGTCGGTCCACGCGATCGGCAGATCGGCCGCAGCGGCGGCGGCCTTCACGACCTTGACCGCTTCGGGGACCACTTCGAGGCCGATGTCGTCGCCGAGCAGCACGCCGAGCTTCAGCGGCTCCCTCACTCGCGAATCTCGACCGACGCCGTCGCCGCGACGGGGACGCGGTTGGCGAGCGCGAGCACCGCGAACGTCACCCCCATCAGCAGCAGGCCCAACACCGCGATGCTGCCGGTGTCGCCGGACTCGTTGAGGTCGTAGATCACCGTCGAGATCGTCCTCGTGGGAGCGGTGAAAAGCAAAATCGCGGCGGAGATCTCGCGGATCGCGCCGATGAAGACGAAGCACCAGGTCGCGATCATCCCGCTGCGCATCAGCGGCGCGACGAGGTCGGCGAGCGCGCGCAGCCGCGACGCGCCGAGGATGCGTCCCGCCTCCTCGAGCTCGGGATGGATCGATGCGGCGACCGCGCTGAGCTGCTGGTACGCCGCCGGAAGCTCGATGGTGACGAACGCGATCAGCAGGATCCACAGCGTCCCGAACAGCGCCAGCGGGGGATGCGTGTAGGCGAAGAAGATCCCGACGCCGAGCACGATGCTCGGGATCGCGAGCGGCGCGTTCGCGACGGCACCGAGAAAGCGCGCACCCGGAACGGCATCGCGCGAGGCCGCGAACGCGACCAGCGTCGCCAGCAGCGTCCCGATCGTCGCGGCGCCGAGGCCCAGGATCAGCGTGTTGCGCAGCGCGATCGGCGTCGCGTCGAGCTCCCCGAAGACGAAGCCGACGTGCTGCCACGTCAGCGTCGCGGGCGTCGGCCAGGCCGGCGCGATCTTCACGATCGCGGCGTCGATGAGCGCGACGTACGGCAGCACCAGCGCGCAGAGCAGGACGAACGCGCAGAACGCGAGCGCGCCCCAGCGCCAGCCGCCGAGCCGGGCGATCGTGCGGTGCGCGCCCTTCCCGCCGACGACGGCGTAGCCGCGCCGGCCCAGGATCGCCACCTGTGCGCGCAGCAGCGCGAGCGTGACGAGAATCAACGGCATCGACGCCGCCGCGGCAAGTCCCGGCTTCGGCGGAAATTGGAACAAGCTCCAGATCCGCGTCGTCATCGTGTGAAATCCGGCCGGGAGCGTGATGATGGCGGCGGATCCGAACACGGTCACCGACTGCAGGAACGCGACCAGCGCCCCGGCGAGGATCGACGGCAGGATCAGCGGGAGCGTCACGCCCAGCGCGGTCCGCAGCGGCCCGGCACCCAAGATCGCGGCCGCGTCCTCGATTTCCGAGGGGACGCGCTCGAGCGCGTTCGCGACGAGCGTGAACACGTACGGAAACGTATAGAGGACGTTGACGAAGACGAGTCCCCACGTCGTGTAGATGTTGAACGGGTGAACGTCCGGCCCGAAGAGGCTGCGCGCGAACGCGTTGAGGAAGCCGGAGTGCGGCTCGGCGAGGAGCTGCCACGCGATCGCGCCCAGGAACGGCGGGGTCACGAACGACGCCATCACCGCGAGCCGAATCGTGCGCCGCAGCGGCATATCGGTCCGCGCGACCGCCCAGCCCATCGGGACGGCGAGCACGACGCACGCGACCGCGACGCAAACCGACGTCCACAGCGTGATCCACAGCGGCTTGAGCATCGACGAATCGGTCGCGAGCTCGACGTAGTTCTGCAGCGTGAAGCCGCGCGGCCCGGTGAAGCTCACGACGAGCAGCCACCCGAGCGGGAGCGCGACGAGAGCAACGAGCAGCAATCCCACGGCGGCGAACGGCAGCGCGGAGAGATCGATGCGAGCGCGCGGAGGCCGAGCCGTGAGCGCCATTGGGTTGCGATGGAATCTCGGGGACCGCGCCAAATCCCTGCGCATGGATTCCGTCGCCGAGCGGCTCGCCCGCGGATTGATCGCCGCCGCGCGGGCACCGCTCCCGCCCGAGGTCGACCGCGAGGCGAAACGCACGCTGTTCAACGTGCTCGGCCTTGCGATCGGGGCGGCGGGCCACGACGGTGTCGACGCGATCGTCGCGGCGGCCCGCGAGCTCGGCGCCGAGCCCGACGTCGCGATCCCCGGCCGGCCGGAACGCACCGACGCGCTCTCCGCCGCGCTCGCGACCGGATTCGCCGCGCACGTCGACGATTTCGACGACACGCACCTGTTCACGGTGATCCATCCCGGCGCGGCGTGCCTCGGCGTTTTGGCCGGTCTCGCCGCCGCGACGGCGCCGAGCGGCGCGCGCGCGCTCGCCGCGTTCGCCGTCGGCTGCGAGGCGCAGCTGCGCGCGGGCGTCGCGATCTCGCCCGAGCACTACGATCGCGGCTGGCACATCACCGGCACCTGCGGCGCGATCGGCGCCGCCGTCACCGCCGCGCTGCTGCTCGAGGCCGACGAGGCGATGCTGACCCGCGCGCTGCGCCTCGCGACGACGATGACGCTCGGCCATCGCGAGGGCTTCGGCACGATGACGAAGGCGTTTCATCCCGGGAAAGCGGCGTCCAACGGGATCCTCGCCGCGCTGGCCGCGCGCCGTGGTCTGGACGGACCGCGCGACGCGTTCGAAGCAGCGGACGGCTGGGGCGCCGCGCTGTCGACACGGTTCGATCCCGCGCAGCTGCTCGACGGGATCGGCGAGCGCTGGGAGCTGTTGCAAAACACCTACAAGCCCTATCCGTGCGGGATCGTCGCGCATCCGTCGATCGACGCCGCGCTCGCGCTCGCCCCGCGCGCCGGCGGACCCGGCGCGATCGCATCGATCGCGGTGCGCTGCCATCCGCTGGTCTCCGAGCTGATGGGGAACCCCGATCCGCAGGACGGGTTGGAGGCGCGCTTCAGCGCGATCCACGGCGTCGCCGCCGCGCTCTGCGACGGCGTCGTCGGGCTCGCGCAGTACGAGACCGAGCGCGTCCGGCGCGACGACGTGCGCGCCGTGCGCGCAAAGACGGCGCTGCACCCCGATCCCGCCGTCAACCGCGACGAGGCGACGATCGAGCTGCGGCGCGCCGACGGCACGGCTCTGACCGAGCACGTCGCGCACGCGCGCGGCAGCCTGGCGCGACCGCTCACCGACGCCGAGCTCGGCGACAAGGTACGGCTGCTCGTCGAACCGCGTCTGGGCAGCGCGGCCGTCGCGCCGCTGACGGATGCGGTGCGCCGAATCGGCGAGCTTCCGCTCGCCGCGCTCTTCGCGCTCGCCGCGCCGCCGGAGCACGTCCGTGCCTGAGCGCCGCACGGACGTCAGCGCCTCGCTCGCGGCCTTCATCGTCGCCGCGCGCGACGGTTCGGCCCACGACGCGTTGGGCGCGGGCTTCGCTGCGCCGGCCTACACGCGCGCACTCAACCTCGGCAGCTCGCTCGGCGACGCCACGCTCGCGGCCGCGCTGGTGGCCGGTGAGCGCGCGGGCGCCGGCGCGGAAGCGATCGCCGCGGCCGTCGCCGTCGGCCGCGAGACCGAGCGGCGCATCCTCGCCGCCGTCGGTGACGAGGCGTTCGCGCGCGCCTGGGACGTCGACGCGATCGGCGGCCGCTTC
>DASYFS010000044.1:0-1509 GCA_036498305.1 Candidatus Elarobacter sp.
ACGCTTCGCGGTGACAATGACCGATCGCGCGGCGTGTGACGCGATCGCGTTGATCGCGTTCGATGAAGGCGGCGAGCGCGCTCGCGTCGCGATCCCCTTGACGGCGGGTGCGTTTCCGCTCGACGTCGCGCCCCCTCCGACACCCGGCGACGCTGCACTCCCGGAGCGTCCGACGCTCTCGATGCATCTCGACGTTCCGCAGGAAGTCGAGCCGGGCTGTCCGTTCGACGTCGAGTGCATCGTCGAGACGACCCGTGCGATCGCGTCGCTCCGCCTGAAAGCCCCGGCGCCGGCCGGCGTTCACGTCGTGGCAGGATCAACACGCGTCGACGGCCGCGTCGTGCGCGAGACCGGCGCGGTGCCTCCGCTCGAACGCGGCATCGATCTGCGCCGCGTCTCTCCGAACGCCCGCATCGCCGTCCGCTGGTCGCTCGTAGCGGACGCCGCCGTCGCGGCACCCATGCCGCACGTCGTCGCCGTCGCCGACGAGCTGACGTTCGCCGTTTGCGCGCCCGAGATCACGGTTCGCCGCGTCGCCGTCTTCCCGACGATCGACGAGCGGTTGTCATTTCGGCTCGCAAGTCACGCGCTCGAAGATCCCGCCCCGGTCCTGCTCGGCGTGCCCAGTCGGGCGGAACCGGAGCCGGAACCCGAACCCGAGCCCCGATCCGACCCGATCGCGACGGCACCGGTCGAACGCGCACCGATCCGCCTGTCGTTCGACGCGCACGGCGATACGATGGAGATTGCGGCGCGGCTGCTCCGCGGCGATCCGGCTGAGGGTCTGGCCGCCTATCTGCCGGTCCTCGGCGCGCTGTTCCCGACCGCGTCCTCGATCGCGGGCGCCGACCCCGCGCTCACGACGGCGCGCGCCGCGATCGGCGACGGTTTCGACCGCCTTCACGTGCTGCTGCGGCTGCCGAACTTCATCCCTGCCCCCGACGACCTCGAAGATGCCGCGCAGCGGCGCGCGCTCGTGGGACTCTATCGCGCGCTGGAAGACGGTGCGCCGACCGACGACGTCCCGCGCGACGACGCATTCGTCGCGGAGCTCGACCCGGCGCGGCTCGGCGACATCGTCGGAAGCTTCGCCGACGCGCGCTTCGGATCGCCGAGCGCGCTGCGCGCGATCGTCGCGCTGATCCCGCGCCGCTGCGACGACGAGCCGCTGCTGACGGCGTCCCTGCAGCGCTATCTCGCAACGCTCGACGACGCCTTGCGCCGCTGCGAACGGCTCGGCGGCGAGGGCGCCGAACGCGCCCTAGCGAGCGGGCGCGATCCCGCCCTCGAGGACGCGCGCAACGCGCTCGCGGCCGCGCTACGTGCTCACGCGCTTGCGGGTGAACGCCGATGATCGCGCCCGTTCCGCTGATCCTCGTGCTGCTCGGCACCGCGCTGATGGCGATCGTGATCTTCGCGCCGCAAGCGCAGCCGGCTCAACGAGCGTCGGCACCGATCTCGTTTGCGCCGCCTGCGGTGGAGGTCGTCGGCGCGCCGGAGTGGCCCCGC
>DASYFS010000045.1:0-1790 GCA_036498305.1 Candidatus Elarobacter sp.
TGCTCCATCGGCCCGTACGCGACGCCGCGCCACAGCCGGCGCGTCAGGGCGGAACGGTCGGCGCTGCGCAGCCACACCTTGAGATCGTAGCTGTTCTGGAGGTCCGGGCCGCCGCGGACCTCGTCGCGGCGCTCGACGACGTAGACCACGTACGGCGGACGCTCGTGCGCGCGGAACGCCGCTTTGGCGCGGCCGAGGATCGCCTCGCCCGAGGGCGTCTGGGCCGTGGCGGTCAGGACCAGCGCGACCAGCGTCGCCGCCCGCGCGCTCAGCGCGCGGAGACCGCCGGGATGAACAGCCGTTCTCCCGCCGCGATCCCGAGCCGCGCCGCTTCGCCGGCGCCCAGCTCGATCACGTAGCGTCCGGTCCCGTCGCGCCGCGCCACCTGGTCGTCGGGCGTCCCCGGGGCGGTCGCCGGGACGTCGGCGGCCACGGCCGTCACCGTCCCGTCGGCGTTGACGAAGATCATGTCGAGCGCCGCGATCGTGTTTTTCATCCAGAACGAGCGCTTCAGGTCGCCGTCCGGAAACGCGAAGAGCATCCCCTGACCGACCGGGACGAACGGCACCTTCATCAGCCCGCGCTCGCGGGTGGGCGTGTCGGCGGCGACCGCGAGGCGGAGCGTCGCTCGGCGCGTGCGGACCTCGAGCGGACGGCACGGCAGCTCGCGCGGCCGGTGGATCGTCTGCGTGTCGACGTCGCTGCGCACCGAGGTGAAGTCGGCGAGCGGGAGCGGGATCGTCGCGCACCAGCCAACGGGCGTCGCTGCCGGCGCGGGGACTTGCGCGGTCAGCACCAGCGCGGCGAGAGCGAGCGCGGCTCGCAGACGGTTCGGTGTCATTGGCGTTCGAGGCTGCTCACGAAGCGTTTGATCGCGACGCGCGCATCGGGCGCGAGCACGACCGATTGATGGTCGACGCCCTCGAGCTCGACGAGACGCTTCGGCGTCGAGACGCTCGCGGCGTAGACTTCGCGGGCTTGCGCGATCGGAACCTCGGTGTCGGCGGTCCCGTGGAGGATCAGCAGCGGCGCCTGGAACTGGCCGGCGAACGTCGCGACGCCGAACGCGTCGATCGCGTCGGTCGCCGGCGTCATCGCGGCGGCGGCCGCGGCCGGGATTCCGCCGGCCTGCAGGACGATCGGGAGCTCTTCCTCGGCGCTGGCGAACGGCGCGGCGAGGATCACGCCCGCGACCGGCGTGTGCGCGGCGGCGTAGGCGGCGACCGCGGTGCCGAGCGAGTGTCCGAAGACGACGACGCCGCGCGCGCCGGCGTCGCGCGTCGCGGCCTGCACGATCTTCACAGCGTCTTCCTGCATGAAGTGAACGCCCGGAAGCCCCGTGCTGAAGCCGTAGCCGCGGTAGTCGTAGACGACGACGCTGGGGCCGATCGCGGCGATGCGACGATAGGTCGCGTCGTTGTCGCGGATCGTCGTCCCGTTGCGGTTGAAGAAGACGACGGTCGGCATCGCGCGGTCCGTGCCGTCGTACGCCCAGCCGCGCAGCGTCGCGCCGTCGGGCGTCGTGAGCGAGACGGTCGTGCGGCCGGGCGCGCCGCTCCAGCGCTCGATCGGAGCGCTGGGAAGGGGGTTCGGGATGATCGCGTTGGCGTGGATCTGCTGAGTCTGCGCCGCGGCGGCGGCGCCCATCGCGGCGACGAGCGCAACGGCGAGGAACGCCGCTTTCACGCGGTGCTCTCCGCTTCCACCAAGTCGGGATCGAACGAAGCCACGTCGTACCAGTTCGCGCCGGACTTCAGCGTCGCCTCGATCGGGACGCTGAGCTCCAGCGC
>DASYFS010000046.1:0-3688 GCA_036498305.1 Candidatus Elarobacter sp.
TGCGCGTTGAGCCCGGTCCCGACGGCGGTCCCGCCGATCGCCAGATCGTAGAGTCCGTCGAGCGCGACCTTACAGCGATCGAGGTCGCGGTCGAGCTGGTTGACGTACCCCGAGAACTCCTGGCCGAGCGTCAGCGGCGTCGCATCTTGAAGGTGCGTGCGTCCGACCTTGACGATGTTCGCCCACTGCTTCGCCTTGGCGTCGAGCGCGTCGCGCAGCTTCTGCACCGCGGGAAGCATCGCGACCATCGCTTCGGCGGCCGCCATGTGCATCGCGGTCGGAAACGTGTCGTTCGAGGACTGCGACATGTTGACGTGGTCGTTGGGGTGGACCGGCTTCTTCGAGCCCATCTCGCCGCCGGCGATCTCGATCGCGCGGTTCGAGATGACCTCGTTGACGTTCATGTTCGTCTGCGTGCCGGAGCCGGTCTGCCACACGCGCAGCGGGAAGTGGTCCTGCAGCTTCCCCGCGATGACTTCGTCGGCGGCCTGCGTGATGAGCGTCGTCTTCTCTTCGTCGAGCTTGCCGAGGTCGCGGTTGACCAGCGCCGCGGCCTTCTTGAGGACCGCCATCGCGCGGATGATCTCGCGCGGCATCACGTCGCGCGGCGTCGAGTCGTCGCCGATGTCGAAGTGGATCAGCGAGCGCGCCGACTGCGCGCCGTAGTACTTGTCGGCGGGGACGTCGATCTTCCCCATCGAGTCGGTCTCGACGCGGGTCTTCCCGACGGAGCCGTTCGTCTGCGTGGTAGCCATAGCGGATCCGGGCTTCGGCGGGACCGCGGCCGGGCACTCCGCGAGAAAGGTCGCATCCGGCAGGAAGCGGAGGGCAGTATCAGGTCAGAAGCGGCTCTAGGTCTGCGGGGCAACAAGCCGTATACTGTGAGGACGAAGCTCTGCCGATCGCCCCTCACAGGAGCGTCGCCCATGCGTCCTTTGGGTTCTCTCGTCCTCGCCGCCGCGCTGGCCGCCCTCCCGGCCGCGCCGGCCTGGGCTGCGCCGCCGCCGGCCCCCGCCACCCCGGCCGCTGCCGACCCCGACTTCTCGCCGGCTCCCAGCGCCGACTCGTCCGCGATCCTCGACGCCGCGCGCGCCAAGGTCGCGGCGGGCGACACGAAGGGCGCGATCGACGGCCTCGCCGCCTACGTCGGGGCGCACCCGGCCGACGCCGCCGCGGGCCGGCTCCTCGGCGACCTGTACTTCCGCGTCCCGGATTACCAAAAAGCCGAGAAGGTCTGGAAGGCCGTTCTCGTCCTGGCACCCGGCGACAGAGAGACGCACAGCCGGCTCGGCGCACTCTACGCCGCCACCGACCGCGTTGACGCGTCGATCGCCGAGTTTCAGCAGAGCCTGCCCAACCGCAACGGCTATGCCGGCCTGATCATGGCGCACAAGAAGGCCGGCGATCTCGGTGCCTACCTCACCAAGCTCGAGTACGACGCGCAGAAGAACCCCTTCGACGTCTCGCGCTGGACCGATCTCGGCCAGGCGCGGCGCGCGATGCGCCAATTCGACGCGGCCTACGAGGCGTTCAACCGCGTCGTCGGGATTCGTCCCGCGTCGTGCGCCGCGCGGGTCGACCTCGCCTACGTCCTCGTCGACCTCAAGCGGGTCGACGATGCGATCGGTCACCTCAAGTCGTGCCTGCAGAACGACGCCTACTATTATCCGGCGGTCGTGAACTTGGGCGAAGCGTATCTCGAGAAGGACGATCCGGCGACCGCTCGACCGTATCTCGATCGCGCTCTCTCCTTACGTCCCGAAGGGAACGAGGCGCTGGTCGACATCGGGTACATCTACGACTTGCAAGGCGACTGGAAGACCGCCGTCGCGTACTATAACCGCGCGATCCGGTCCGACCCGCTCCGTCCCGAGGCGTACATCGATCTGGGCTACGACTACAATCAGCACCGCTTCTTCCCGCTCGCGGAAGCCGCGTTTCTCAAGGGCATCAGCGTCGCATCCGACGACGGCCGGCTGCACTATCTGCTTGCGGTGACGTACAGCAGTCAAGGGAAGATTTCGCTCGCTCGCTCGGAGTTCAGCCATGCGTCGGCATCGGAGTTGCCCGAGGTTGCCCGCGCCGCGAAGCGCGAGTTGGCGCTGTTGCCGCCCGTTTGAACGCCGCCCGCGCTGCGGGCGTACGAGCGAATTGTAAACGGCGTGTAAGCACGCCGTTTTTTTTTCGACCATTGCGTATCGGCGCGCACCGTTGCGGCCGTAGCACATGATAGAGTGACCACTGGCCGCTGCCGCGCCTTTTAGGCACAGCGGCGTTCCGCATGCAACGAGGTATGTTAAGGATGCGTATTCTTGCGGCGTCGACTGCACTGCTGTTCGCGCTGGTCCTGCCCGGGCTGGCGTCGGCTGCGTCACGGCCCACCGTTCAACTCAAGCTCACCGGGTCGGTCGTTTCGAAGTCCGCCGACGGAAAAACGCTCCTCACGCCGGTTGAGAAGGAAGCGCCGAAGTCCGGTGATACCGTCGAGTACGCGATCGCCGCGACGAACGTCGGGACCGCCCCGGCGCTCAAGCTGATGCCGCAGGGCAAGATCCCCGCCGGCACGTCGTACGTCGAAGGATCGGCGAAGGCGCAGCGTGCCAAGGTCGAGTTCTCGCTCGACCAAGGCAAGACGTGGTCGGCCTCGCCGACCGTCACCGTCAAGGGTCCCAGCGGAACGCCCCTCGTGAAGAAGGCGGATCCGTCGCTGTACACCACGATCCGCTTCGTCACCGACGGCGCGCTTGCGCCGCACGGGACGGCTCTCTATTCCTACGAGGTCCGCGTTAAATGAAACCGCTCGTGCAGACCGTGCTGCGCCTCGGCGCAGCGGCGGTCGCTCCGCTCGCGCTCGGTATCGTGCTGGCCTCCGGCACGCCCGCCGACGCAGCGACGGCGGCCGGAACCGCGATCACCAACACCGCGACGGCGACCTACTCCGACGGTACGAACACCTACAACTCGCAGTCGAACACCGTCACGACGACGGTGCAGAACGCGCCGGCGCTGACGATCAGCCCGCCGCAGGGGACTCCGGGCGCCACCACCGTCAGCCCCGGCGGTACCGTCACCGACACCTACACGCTGACCAATACCGGAAACGGCGCGGGCTACTTCGCGCTCTCGGGGACGCTCGGCACCAACGACGGCGTGACGGCGGGCACCGCGACGTTCAACAACTTCGTCGTCAACGCGGGCGCGGGCAACCAGACGTTCACGACGATCGCCGCGGTCAACACCTATCTCTCGACCGGCAACAGCGGCGGCCCGTTCCTGACCGCGATCGGCAGCACGATCACGATCGGCGTCAACTTCACGGTCGGCGCCGGCGCGAGCGGGTCGATCACGACGCTGCTCACCGCGGACATCACGCAGCCGGCCGGCGGCGGCACGAGCGTGCAGACGTCGGCCACGTCGGTCGGCCAGTACACCGATCCCATCGTCGCGGACGCCCGCATGGACGTGCAGAAGATCGCGACGGTCGGCGGCACGGTCGCGGCGCCGACGGTGCAATACACGGTGCGCGCGAACAACGGCGGGTCCCGCGCGATGGTCGCGGTCAACCGCGCCGGCCTGCCGGCGGGTGCGGGGATCACCGGCAACGGCGTCATCCTCACCGACAAGCTGCCGTCGTACAACGCGACACAGCTGACCCTGAGCGGAACCCCGAGCTGGGTCACCCAGCCGA
>DASYFS010000047.1:0-4204 GCA_036498305.1 Candidatus Elarobacter sp.
AAGCGCGGCGTCCGTGCGGCAACAGGTCGTCTCGGCTTCGTCGCGCGCTTCCGTTTCTTCATGCACGACGTACGTCTCCCAGCGCCGGCCCTCGGGGTCGCTTGCCCAGACCTTCGTCTGGTTCGCGTAGCAGCACGTCTCCTCGCGTTCGACATCGATCGCGTAACCGGCGCCTTGCAGACGCGCCGCTTGCGCGTCAACGGCGTCGGCGCTGTCGACGACAATCCCGAAGTGCTGTCCGTGACCGGCCTGCGCTGTGCCGTCGAGGTCGAGCGCGAGCTCCAACCCGGGCTGCTCGGTGACGAACAAGGCGTAGTCGCCGAGCCGTTTCGCCGGCTGCGCGCCGAGCAGCGTCGCATAGAACGCGACGCTGGCATCGAGGTCGCGGGTCGCGAGGTTGAGGTGCATCTTCATGCGAGGATCCTCTCGGGGAGAACCGAGTGCAAGGCGGCGTCGATGCGCTCGCGCGCGTCGGCGGCGAGGCGATAGTAGACCCAGGTCCCGCGGCGCTCGCAGGTCACGAGCGCGGCGTCGCGCAGGATGCGGAGGTGGTGCGAGACGGTCGGCTGCTCGAGCGGGAGACCCGCGGTGAAGTCGCAGACGCACACCTCGTCGTCGGCCCGGCTGAGCGTCGCCAGCATCGTGAGACGATGAGGATCGGCGAGGGCTTTGAAGATCGCCGCGTCGGCCGTCCGGTCGCCTTCGGCGATCCGGGCCGGGGGACAGCAGCGCTGCATCGACATATTTCGATACTAGGCGCTATATCGGCGATTGTCAATATAGCCGGCTGCGCTCAGCGGCGGATGAGGGTGACCCCGGCGACCAGCAACGCTGCGCCCGCGATACGCGCGGCGTCGACCGGGTGTCGCGGGACGCCGAAGAGCCCGAAATGGTCGACCACAAGCGACGTCACCATCTGGCCGAGGACGAACGACGCGATAACGACCGCCGCGCCGACGCGGTGCAGCAAGAGGATGATGATAACGACGTAGATGGCGCCCCACAGACCGCCCGTCCAGACCCACCACGGCGCGTGGCCGAAGGCGTCGCCGAGCCGCACCCGCTCGCGCAGAAACAGCACGCAGAGGGCCATCACGACCGTCCCTCCGGCGTAGCTGATCAGCGCCGTCGTGTACGGCGCGTCGAGCACCGCGCGCAGCTTCGCATTGACGCTCGACTGCACGACGAAGCTCGCGCCGGCGACCACCGCCGCCAGCGCGAACGCGGCTGCCGCGAGCGCGTGGCGCATGGGCAAGGGTTGTCCGTTGCACGCCGGAAACCCCGCGGCGGATGATCTTTCAGCCGGAGTACGAGACGCTCGAACGGCACGCGCTCGAGGCGCTTCAGCTCGAGCGGCTGCAGGCGCTCGTCGAGCGTCTCCGCGACGCGAACGACGTCTACCGCACACGCCTGCGCGGCGTCGCGACGCCCGACACGCTCGAAGCACTCGGCGGGCTCCCCTTCAGCACCAAGGCCGATATGCGCGACGCGTACCCGCTCGGACTGCTCGCGGTGCCGGAACGCGACCTGGCGCGCATCCACGCGTCGTCCGGGACGACCGGGAACCCGACGGTCGGCGCGTACACGCGCCGCGATCTCGACATCTTCGGCGAAGTGATGGCGCGCAGTCTTGCCGGCGGCGGGATCGCGCCCGGCGATATGTTCCAAGTCGCGTGGGGTTACGGATTGTTCACCGGCGGCCTCGGCGCGCACGGCGGCTGCGAGACGCTGGGCGCCTGCGCGATCCCCGCGTCGTCGGGCAACACGGCGCGGCAGCTGCAGCTTCTGGCCGACTTGCCGGTGATCGGAATCGGCGCGACGCCCAGCTACGCGCTCGTTCTCGCCGAACGTTTTCGTGCCGAGAAGCGCAGGCCGAAGGCGCTGCGCTACGCGATCTGCGGAGCCGAGGCGTGGACGCGCGAGATGCGCGCCTCGCTCGAAGACCTGTTCGGCGTGACGGCGACCAACATCTACGGCCTCACCGAGATCATCGGCCCCGGCGTCGCGCAGGAGTGCCTCACCAAGAACGGGATGCACGTCCAGGAGGATCACTTCCTCGCCGAGATCATCGACCCCGAGACCGGCCGCGTGCTGGCCGACGGCGAGCGCGGTGAGCTCGTCCTGACGACGCTCACGCGCGAGGCGATGCCGGTGCTGCGGTACCGCACGCGCGACCTGACGTCGCTGACGCGAGAACGGTGCGCGTGCGGCCGGACCACCGCCCGGATCGACTGGTTCACGGGGCGCGTCGACGACATGCTCGTGATTCGCGGCGTCAACGTCTTTCCGTCGGCGATCGAGGAGGTGCTGCTCCGCTTCCCCGAGCTCTCGCCGAACTACCGCATCTTCGTAGACAGGCCGCCGAACGGGCTTGACCAGATGGTCGTCGAGGTCGAGCACGCCCCCCAAGCGACGATCGCCGACCTCAACGCGCTGAGCGATGCGGTCACGAAGCGGCTCTGCGACACGCTGCTCGTCTCGCTCTCGACGGACGTCGTGGCTCCGGGGACGATCGAGCGGATTGAAGCCGGCAAGGCGAAACGCGTGATAGACCGGAGGGTGCTGTGAGCGAACCCGTCGTTGTCGTCGAGCGCCCCGTACCGAACGTCGCGCTGCTGCGGCTCAACCGCCCGCAGGTGCGCAACGCGCTCTCGAACGCGGTGATCGCGCAGCTCGGCGATCATCTCGAAGCGTTCGACGCCGACGGGACGACGCGCGCCGTCGTCATCACCGGCGACGACCGCGCCTTCGCCGCCGGCGGCGACGTCGCCGAGTTTCTGGGCGAAGGGCCGCGGCTCGACGACTGGGATCGGATCTGGAACTGCGGCCTGCCGCTGATCGCCGCCGTTCGCGGGCTCGCGCTGGGCGGCGGTCTCGAGCTCGCGATGTCGTGCGACCTGATGGTCGTCGCCGAAGACGCGCGGCTCGGTCAGCCGGAGATCAACCTCGGCGTGATGCCGGGCGCCGGCGGAACGCAGCGGCTCACCCGCGCCGTGGCAAGACGATCGCGACCGAGATGATCCTGCTCGGACGCGAGTTGAGCGGCCGCGATGCCGAGGCGCACGGGCTCGCCAACCGCTGCGTCCCCACCGAGCGCGTGCTCCCGGTCGCGCTCGAGTTGGCGCGCGCGCTCGCGCGCCAGGCACCGCACGCCGTGCGCGTCGCGAAGCGGGCGATCGCGCAGGCCTACCAGCAGACGCTGCACGCCGCGCTGATCGACGAGCGGCGGGCCTTCCTCGCGCTCCTCGCGACCGAGGACGCGCGCGAGGGCGTCACGGCGTTCCTTGAGAAGCGCAGGCCGCAATGGCACGGGCGATGAGCGAACCGGTTCAGCACGCCGTCTCGCGCGACGGCGGCGTCGCGACGATCACCTTCGATCGTCCGCAAGCATACAACGCGCTGACGGCGGACCTCATCGAGTCGCTGATCGAGACGCTCGGCGCGCTCGAACGCGACGCCGCGGTGCGAGCGCTGGTCATCACCGGCGCCGGCAAGGCGTTCTGCGCGGGGCAGGCGCTCGACGACCCGCGGGTGATGAACGCCGACGTCGCGACCGACATCGCCGCGACCGTCGAGCGGCGCTACAACCCGCTGATTCTCAAGCTGCTTTCGATCGAGAAGCCGATCGTCGCCGCCGTCAACGGGGTCGCGGCGGGCGCGGGGATGGGGATCGCCTGCGCGTGCGATTTCCGGATCGTCGCCGAGACGGCATCGTTCACGACGGCGTTCGTGAAGATCGGCCTCGTGCCGGACAGCGGCATCTCGTTCACGCTGCCGCGACTCGTGGGCTACGCGCGCGCGCTCGAGTTGTGCTTGCTCTCGGAAAAAGTCGACGCCCGCCGCGCCGACGCGCTCGGGCTCTGCACCAAAGTCGTGCCGGCCGAAGCCTGTCTGAGCGAGGCGCAGTCGCTGGCAGCGGCGCTCGCGCAGGGTCCGCGCTCGATCGGTCTGATCAAGCGCGAGCTGTTGCGCAACGGCCTCGGCTCCGCGCGCGAAGCGCTGGCGTACGAGGCCGAGATGCAGGCGATCGCGGGCCGCACCGCCGACTTCGCCGAAGGCGTCGACGCGTTCAGCACCAAGCGCGCGCCGCGTTTCGAAGGCCGGTGAGCCTCACATTCCGCTGGGCGACGGCGGAGGACGCGCCGCTGCTCGCCGAGCACCGGGCGAACGTGTGGGTCGAGGTCGGCGACTGGAGCCGCGACGA
>DASYFS010000048.1:0-1776 GCA_036498305.1 Candidatus Elarobacter sp.
GACGTCGAGAAGCGGCGTCACCGCGGTCCGGTGATAAGTTCCGCGCGGGCGGCCATGCCCCCGGAATTGCGTACCGGCTAGCCGTTTCCCCTGCGCAGCGCGGTGAGCGTCGTGCGCGGCGTGATGCGCTCCGGATCGGTGCGCAGCTCGAGAACCGCGGGCCGCCCGGCCGACAACGCGGCTTCGAACGCGGGCGCGAACTCGCCGGTGCGCTCGACGGCGGCGGCGTGAGCGCCGAAGGCGCGCGCGTACGCGACGAAGTCGGGGTTCACGAGATCGGTCGCGATCACGCGGCCGGGAAAATGCCGCTCTTGATGCATCCTGATCGTACCGTACATTCCGTTGTTGATCACGAGGATCACGACCGGCGCCGCGTACTGCACCGCGGTCGCGAGCTCGTGACCGCTCATCGTGAAGTCGCCGTCACCCGCGAAGGCGACGACGACGCGCTCGGGATACAGCAGCTTCGCCGCGACTGCGGCGGGGACGCCGTAACCCATCGCGCCGCTCGTCGGGCCGAGCTGCGTCCCGAAGCGTTTGTATTGGAAGAAGCGGTGCAGCCAGGTGGTGAAGTTGCCGGCGCCGTTGGTGAGGATCGCGTCCTCGGGGAGGCGATCGTTGAGCCAGCGCACGACGGCGGCCATGTCGAGCGCGCCGCCGTTGCCGGCGGGCTCGAGGTTGCGTTCGTAGTCGCGGCGCGTCTCGGCGAGCCACGCGGTCCAGCGCAGCGGTTGCGGCGGCGAAACGCCGTCGAGCGCGTGGGCGAACTCGGCCGGACCGGCGTTGATCCCGAGCGCCGGAACGTACACGCGGCCGATCTCATCCGGATCGGCGTGGACGTGGATCAGCCGCTGCCGCGGCCGCGGCGCTTCGATCAGCGTGTAGCCGCCGCTGGGCACCTCGCTGAGCCGGCCGCCGACGGCGAGCAGCGCGTCCGCGTCGCGAACGCGCGCGGCGAGCGCGGGATTCGGGCCGAGACCGAGATCGCCGGCGTAGTGCGGATCGCGGTTGTCGAAGAGCGCCTGCCGCCGGAACGAACAGGCGACCGGGAGCGACCAGCGCTGCGCGAAGCGCGCGAACGCCGCGCACGCGCCGGCGTCCCAGCCGCTGCCGCCGAGGATCGCGAGCGGGCGCTGCGCTTCGCCGAGCAGCATGCGCAGGCGTTCGAGATCGTCCGCGCCCGGGCTCGCCGCGGTGCGGACCGCGGCGGGGAGCTCGAGCGGCGGCGCCTCTTCGCGCAGCACGTCTTCCGGCAGCGCGAGGACGACGGGACCTGGACGGCCGGAGATCGCGGTGTGAAACGCGCGCGTCACGAGCTCCGGGATGCGCGCCGCGTCGTCGATCTCGGCGGCCCATTTCGCGAGGCCGCCGAAGACGCGACCGTAGTCGATCTCCTGAAACGCTTCACGCTGCTGCATCCCGCGTGCGACCTGACCGACGAACAGGATCATCGGCGTAGAGTCCTGGCGTGCGGTGTGAACGCCGATGCTCGCATGCGTCGCGCCCGGCGCACGGGTGACGAAGCAGATCCCGGGTCGCCCAGTCAGCTTGCCATACGCCTCGGCCATGTTTGCCGCGCCCGCCTCGTGGCGGCAGGCAATAACCCGAACCTCCGGCGCGTCGTAGAGCGCGTCGAGGACGGCGATGTAGCTCTCGCCTGGGACGCAGAAGACGGTGTCGACAGCATTGGCCCGCAGCACGTCGACGAGCAGCGTACCGCCGGAACGAAGCGTCATCGCGCCGTTGTCCACCGCTCGGCCCGTGTCGTCCTCCGTG
>DASYFS010000049.1:0-21178 GCA_036498305.1 Candidatus Elarobacter sp.
TCCAGTAGCGCTCGACCTATGCGACTGCCTGCCCGAAGACGAAAAGGACGCGATGCGTCGCCGCTTCAAGCGGAGGTGAAGGATACGGAGGGACGACCTCAGCGAGCTTGCCCTCAGTGGAGCACGAGGTTGCGGCCTTTCACGTGGGATGACCGGGGCTCGAACCCGGACGCCCTTGCGGGCTGCAGATTTTCGCACCACTTCGGCTTTCGCCGCCGTCCCGCAGGACGTTCGTGGTCCGGACTGTGCCTTGACCGTAGCACCGGGGTGCCGTAGGCCGCGCCCGTCCAGTCTCTACACCTTCCGCTTTGTAGCGGCTTGGCTCGGCGTTGGCGTGCGCACGCGCGACGCGTTCACCGACTTTGAGCGCATCCCGGCCGCGGTTTCCCCTCGGCCGGCTCATCGACGGATAAGTCTGCTGTGTCTGCCTATTCCACCATCATCCCACGCGCCCGTTCGCCGCGTGCGGGGACGCTACCGCTGAGGAAAAGGCGCGGCCCGGAACGCCGGCGAGGTGAGATAGCCCAGCAGCAGGTCGGCCTCGCTAACCGTAAAGCCCGTGACGTCTAAGAGGCGGCAGGCCTCGTCGATCACGATCAGGCCGGCGGGGAGAATGTCGGCGCGTTGCGGGCGGATGTGCGGGAGCAGCTTGCGGGCGTCGAGGTCGAGGGCCAGGAGCCGGTCGATCAGCTTCGTGCAGTCCTCGCGGGTGAGGCGCGTGCGGTCGTGCATCGCGCCGGCGACCATCGCGGCGCTCGTGAACGCCGTGCCGCCGACGACCAGCAGCTCCTCGAAGCCGCGGATCGCACCGTAGGGCGCGAGGATCGCCGCCGCGTCGGCGCGGGCGGCAGCCTCGACGGCCGGCGAGACCGGGGCGCTCGCGCCCAGCAGCGCGGGGTGGCGTTCGGAGAGGCGGACGGCCCCGATCTCGAGCGACCGGGTGAGAGCGACGACGCCGGCGGCGCGGGCGTGGGCCGGGGTGTCGACGGCGATCTCGGTGCTGCCGCCGCCGACGTCGAGGACGGCGACCGGGTGATCGGCGCCGTGGGCCGCCGTCGCGCCGAGGAACGAGTAGCGGGCCTCGTCCTCGCCGCTGATGATCCGCGGGGCGATCCCGGTCAGCGCGCCGACCTCCTGGGCGAAGGCGGCGGCGTCGGCGGCGCGGCGCAGGCCGCTGGTCGCCACGGCGTCGATCGCCTCGACCCGCAGCCGGCGCGCCGTCTCAACGTAGTCGGCGACCGCCGCGAGGGTCCGCTCCCGGGCTGCCGGGTCGATCGTGCCGGTCGCGGCGATCCCGGTTCCGATCCGGGTCCCGCGCGACTCCGCCGCGAGCCGGCGGTCCCCGTCCAGCACGAGCAGCCGGGTCGAGTTGGTCCCGATCGAGACGAGCGCGCTGACCACGGGCGGCCCGTTCGCGCGGGGTATAGAACCGACCCGCATGGCACATGACGGTCCCGCGATGCTGTTCGATCTCGACGGAACGCTGGTCGACTCCGTCTATCAGCACGTCGCCGCCTGGCACGACGCCCTCACCTCGGCCGGCTACGCACTCTCGGTCTGGCGGATCCACCGCAAGATCGGGATGAGCGGCGGGCTCTTCGTGCGCGGCCTGATGCGGGAGCTGGGCCGGGACGTCGACGACGTCGCGCTGGCCGAGATCGCGCAGCTCCACGCCGCCGCCTACGCGGCGCGATTCCCCGGGGTCGTCGCGCTGCCCGGCGCCGACGAGCTTCTCCGTACCTTAACAAATGCAGGCGTCCCGTGGGCTATTGCGACCAGCGGCCGCCGGGAGGTCGCGGAACGCACGCTCGCTCTGCTGCAGATCCCGTCGCACGTCCCGGTCGTCACCCGCGACGAGGTCGCGCACGCGAAGCCCGATCCCGACCTCTTCGTGCGCGCCGCCGAGCGGCTCGGGGTCTCGATTGCGCGCAGCATCGTCGTGGGGGATTCCGTGTGGGATCTCCTCGCGGCCAGGCGCGCCGGCGCGCTCGGCGTCGGCCTGCTCTCAGGCGGATATGGCGCCGACGAGCTTCAAGATGCGGGCGCGTATCGGGTCTATGAAGACCCGGCCGATCTGCTGGCGCATCTCGACGAGGTGGGCGTACGCGAACGCTAGCGTTGCTTTCCGGTACGGCCCGTCACAGTGCGTAAACGCGCTTTACATTGAGCTGACCGGCACTTGACAATCACTTAACTCCGGCTCGCTTGATTCTCTGGCAAGCTAGGGTAGTCTGTTGGAGGACGATAAACGCCCGTCGTCCTTGGTCTCCGAGAGGGCGCTACCCTACGGTACGTTCGTTCGGCTTATACCGAACGGCGGGTTCGCGTCCGGCGGACTCTCGACGATCAGCGAATCGTCGCCGTTTCATCGAAGGGCAAATTCAGGGATGAGATCAGCTGTTTCCCTCGCCATCGCCGCGGTTCTTTGCAGCAGCGGCATTGTTGCTTGCAGCGGAGCACACAGCTCCTCGTCTCTGGTTCCGAAGTCGACGCAGTCGACCGTGAAGCACGTCCGTCACCTCAAGAACAGCAGCAGCAACGGGACGCGCTCGATCAAAGATTTCCAAGGCGGACCGATGTTCGGGATGAACGCGATGATGATGGACGCTCCGCTCGTCGGCACGACGGGCGTCGCGCACTTCAACGTCGGCGTCCTCGGCATCGACGCGATCGATCAGAACGGCGACTCGTGGCAGCTCACCGGCAGCGACACGCCGCAGGTCTATGACCTGCTGGCGCTGCGCACGACCTCGGTGAACCTCGGCAGCGGCTCGCTGCCCGCCGGCACGTACCCGTCGGTGCAGCTCCTGCTCGACCCCGCTACGACGACGTTGACGCTCAACGGACAGACCTACCCGGTCTACTTCGTCACCAGCGCTCACCCGTGGTGGGACCCGACGCAGACGCTCGAATCGGTCAACATCCCGCTCGCGGTCACCGGCAACAACGGTGACCAGCTCACCGCGACGCTCGACTTCAACGTCTTCCAGTCCGCCGACGTGCGTGACGGAGCCGTCTACCTCACCCCGACCGTCGCGGCGGGCTTCGGCCAGCCGGCGATCGACGGGACCGTCGTCAACGCGGCCGGGCAGCCGGTGCAGAACGCGACCGTCATCGCGACCGATGCGAACGGCAACGTCGCCAACGTGACGGCGACCGGCGCCGACGGCACCTTCGAGCTCCACGGGATCAACCCGGGCGGCTACACGGTCTCCGTCGCCAACTCGTTCACCACCAACGCGGGCGATGTCGTCAACGCCGTAGGCGCAGACGCAGGCGGGGCCCCATCTCAATATGTCGTCGTAGGACCCAACAGCAAAGTTCAACTCGGCTCGCTGCAAGACTAAGCGCTCGAGGAATACGCACAGTGGAGACGATGGGCGGGACAACCATCGCCGACAGCTTGCGCGATGCTCGAATCGCGCTGCGGTCGGCCTGGTACGACGCGGTACTCGAACTACTCGACGGCTGTGAAGATTGGCCGTCAGACGATCGCGAACGGGCGATTGTCATCAAAGCCGACGCGATCGGTCGCCGCGACCCTGTAGCCGCGGTCACCTACCTCGCCTCGGTTGCGGATCTGGCCGACTCGACGCAAGGGCGTTTCGACCTGGCGATCGAGTTCGGGAAGGCCTACTCCGCGGTCCGCGACTTCGAATCGGCCGCCTCGCGGTACGAAGATGCTCGCGCACTGGCGGGCAGCGTTCCCAACGGCCTACACACGATGGCGTACCACGATCTGCGGATGCTGTGGCTTCGCCGCGACTACGATCTGTCGGCTCCGTGCGTGGCGCTCGCCGTCGCGCACCCCGATGCGAACGTCGCCGCGTCGGCCTACTCGTTCCGCGCGTGGCTGCACTTCGGCAACGGCGACTTCGTTGCACACATCGCCGACCTGAAGACCTGCGTCGCCTACGCTAGTGCTCCGACCCCTGAAGCGATCGACGTCGCGGTCCTCGCGGCCGCGGTCCACTCGCTGGCGCAGATCGCGTTCGAAACCGCCGACGACGGCGGGATCGACGCGGCGCGAGCGGCGATGGCGGCGGTCACCTGGACCCCGGGCGTGGCAGTGAAGCAGTTCCTCGCACTGCGGGCGCTGGCATGGGACGCGTTCATGCGCGGTCGTGCCGGCGAAGCGCAGTGGATGTTCAAGGACGCGCGCAGCCTGGCGCCGACCTCGGCTTACCGGATCGTCACGCACACGGACCGCGCCTACGTGGCGCGCATCTCGCACAACGAGGCGTGGGCGCTCGACGAGCTCGCGGAAGCCGATGCGCTGGCCTACGACGTCCCGTGGGAGAGCTGCCTCGGAGAAGAGCGCATCACGCTCGTGCTCCTGTCGGTCCTCCACGCCGCCTCCGACCCGTCCCGCGCGCAGAAGTACGCGGCGATGTTCTCGCAGATCGGCACCGAGAACGTCGATCCGACCCTCGCCATCAACGGCAGCAGCCGCACCGCGGCGTTCGCCAAGTACGCGCAGGGCCGCATCGAGCAGACTCTCGGGCGCAAGGAAGCAGCGATCGCGCTGCTGCGGGAGGCGTACGAGATCTTCGAGAGCGCACGCTACCACTATCGCGCCGTCCTCACGGCCTCCGCGCTGGCGGAGCTCACCGGCGACACGAAGTGGCGCGACGCCTCGGTCAAGCACGCGCAGGCGTATCCGGAGTGCCCGCTCGCGACGATGGCCGACGAAGCCGTCGCCCGTGAAGAGGCACTCCCCGAAACCCTCAGCGCCTTCCAACGCCAAGTGGCGCGGGCGCTGTGGACCGGGGCGGAGGCCACCGAGCTCTCCCGCCGCTTCAGCCGCAGTAAGTACACGATCCAGCGTCAGATCGACGCCGTGTTCGAAGCCTTCGGCGTCACCTCGCGCAGCGGACTGCTGCAAGAGGCGCGCCGCCGGGGTCTGGCCTCCTAGCGACGCAGACGGTAGACGAGGCCGAAGCCGAGATCCGCGACGATCTCGAACGCTTCGGTCGCGTCGATCGTCTCGGACTCGAGAGCCGTGTGGTAGAGGAGCGCGACGTCGCGCTCCTCTTTCGCATTCATGAGGTTCTCGAGCATCCGCTCCATGACCGGCGCCCCAAACGGATTGTAGAGATAGACGACGAGGTCTCCCGGCGGGAACGCGTAGCTCGCGGCGTCCGCCGCGGTGAGCCGGACGTCGACGCACGCGCGCGCGAGACCGTGGACGGCGGCGAGATTCTCGCGCGCGATCTCGACGAGCGCCGGCGAGACGTCGATCCCGACGACTTGCCGAAACGGCCGCTTCGCGGCGAGCAGCACGACGCGCCCCATCCCGGCGCCGACGTCGACGAACGTCGCGCGGGCAGGGTCGATTGGCGAAGCGTCGAGCAGCGCTTCGGCCTCGTCGACGGGGGTCGGCTCGTAGTGGGTCGCATGCTCGAGCGCCGGACCGATCCGCTCGGGATCGAGCTCGCCCAGGAACACCAGCGCCTCCGTCGTCACCCCGTGGGCGGCGTCGAAGCGCTGTCCGGCGCGCCGCCCGCTCACGCGCCAGATGTCAGTAGCGTTTGGCGGCCGTCGCCTCGCGGGTCCGCTCGATCATCTGCAGCGATCGGCCATGCGCGCGGTGCGCGACGCCGACGTACAGGGTGTCGATGATCGTCAGCTGCGCGATGCGGCTCGAGCTCGCGTCGCTCCGAAACGCGGTCTGCTTCGCCGCGGTCACCAGCGTGATATCGGAGACCTTCGTGATCGGCGAGGTGGGCCGGTGCGTGATCCCGATCGTCGTCGCGCCGTTCGCCTTGGCGCGTCCCAGCGCGTCGGTCACGTCGCGGCTCGCACCGGTGTGCGAGATCCCCAGCGCCACGTCCCCGGGCCCGAGCAGCGCCGACGACATCGCCATCAGGTCGCCGTCGGAGAGCGCGACCGCTTGCAGTCCCAGCTTGATGAATTTGTGGTACGCGTCGAGCGCGAGCGGGCCGCTGCCGCCGACCCCGTAGAGATCGATCCGGCGCGCCGACGCAAGCGCGTTGACCGCCTTGGAGAGCTCCTCGTCGTCGAGGACTTCGATCGTGTCGCGCAGCGCTTGGGCGTTCGCTTGAAAGACCTTCGTCTTGATCGTCGCGAGGTCGTCTTCTGCTTCGATCGCCGCGTAGATCGCGCTCGTCGGCTCGACGAGGTCGCGCGCGAGCACGATCTTAAACTCTTGATAACCCTTATAGCCGATCTTCTGGCACAGCCGCACGACGGTCGACTCGCTCGTGTTCGTGCGCTCCGCGAGTTCCGTCACGGTGAGGTAGATCAGCTCTTCCGGGGCCTTGAGGATGAAGTCCGCGACGCGCTGCTCAGCCGCGCGGAGCCCCGAATATGCGCCCTGCAGGCGTACGAACGACCCGGGAACCTTTACCGGATCGACGCCCACTTCTTTTACCGCCATCATGCACTCGAATTTCTGCGCGCACGCCGGGCGCGCCTGGATTCAGAGTCGCTCGTCTGCCTGAAACGCTTTGGCCCTTTGTCGCTTGCGCACGAGGTGCCTTTCGAACGGGGGCGGTCGATCGGCGGGCGCCCATTCTTCGGTGGACTTGAGATAGGCGGCGATCTGCGCCTCGAACGACGGGTCGGTGAGCGATGGGACTTCCGTCGTAGGTGCGACTTCGTCGACACGCGTCTGCGCTACCACGACCATCCGTCCCACCAGGTCAAACGGGAGCGTCACGTCCTTGCGTTCGAGCGCCCTGGTGTACGTCGCCCGGTTCTTGTTGACGTCGCCGATCGGCGCCGCCACCAGCCGGCCGTCCTCGAGGCGCACCGTCGCGCCCAAGTTGTGGACGTTGATGACGCTCCCGCGGACGCGTTCGCTCATGGCTGCGTGCCGCGCTGCTTGAGGTAGATGATCGCTTCGCGATCGCCGACGAGCCGCAGCCGGTCGTGGATCTCCGGGATCGCGCCGTGCGGATCGGAGAGGCGGCGAATCTCGCGCACCTGATGCGCGCGCTTCACTTTGAGCGCCGCGACGTCGGCTTCGACGCCGCGCACGTCGCGCGCGAGCGCGACGTTGCGCCCGATCACACGCGCATACTGCACGCCGACGAGCGTGACGAAGAACAGCGCGACGCCGGCAACGCCGATCCGGCCGGCGAGACGGAGCAGCGTCGCGGGCTTCATCTAGGCCGGCGCCCCGATGCGCCGGAACTTCGCGTAGCGGCGCTGCAGCAGCTCGTCGGCGGGGACGTGCTCGAGGACGTCGAGCGCGGAGACGACGGCGTCGAGGACGCGCGCGATCGTTCCGCCGGGATCGCGGTGCGCGCCGCCGATCGGCTCGGTGACGATCTCGTCGATGATCCCGAACGCGAGCAGATCGTCGGAGGTCAGCCGCAGCCGCGACGCGGCTTCCTCGGCGCGCGCCGCGTCGCCCCACAGGATCGCCGCGGCGCCTTCGGGCGACGCGACGGAATAGACGCTGTGCTCGAGCATCAGGACGCGATCGGCGAGCGCGAGCGCGAGCGCGCCCCCGGAGCCGCCTTCGCCGATGATCGTCGCGACGACCGGCGTGCGCGCGTCGGCGAGCTCGTAGAGCGATTGCGCGATCGCTTCACCCTGCGCGCGTTCCTCGGAGCCGATCCCCGGGTCCGCGCCGCTGGTGTCGATGAACGTCACGACGGGCAGACGCAGGTGCGCCGCGAGGCGGACGAGCCGGTTCACTTTGCGATAGCCTTCGGGCGAGGGCATCCCGAAGTTGCGATAGACCTTCTCTTTGGTGTCGCGGCCTTTGTCTTGCGCGATCGCGACGACGCGGCGCCCACGCAGCTTCGCGAAGCCCCCGACGATCGCGTGATCGTCGCGGAAATGCCGGTCTCCGTGCAGCTCGTCGAACTGGTCGAGCGCGGCGATGTACTCGCTCCCGATCGGGCGCTTGGGGTGACGCGCCATGTTGACGCGCTGCCAGGGCGTCATGGTGCCGAAGATCTCGCGCTGGATCTCCGCGTACTTCTGCTCGAGCTGCGCGATCACGCCGCTCATGTCGACAGGCTGCTGCGCGGCCTGCGCCTTGAGCTCCGCGATCCGCTGCTCGAGCTCGAGCAAGCCCTTCTCGCGCTCGACGATCACGTTCACGCGGGAGACTCCGAGCGGTTCGCGGCACTCGCGACGCGGCCGTTCGCCGACGGCTTCGCGCCGCTGCCGTAGTCGAGCAGCCGCAGCAGCGCCGGCTTGAGGTCGCGGCGCTCGACGACCATGTCGATCGCGCCCTTCTCCAGCAGAAACTCGGCGGTCTGGAAGTTGTCCGGCAGCTTCTGGCGGATCGTCTGCTCGATCACGCGGCGGCCGGCGAAGCCGATCGCGGCGCGCGCCTCCGAGACGATGACGTCGGCCTGGAACGCGAACGACGCCGAGACGCCGCCGGTCGTCGGATCGGTCAGCACGCAGACGTAGTAGCCGCCCTCGTCGTGGAAGCGGCGCACGGCGAGCGTCGTCTTCGCCATCTGCATCAGGGCGAGCATCCCCTCTTCCATGCGCGCTCCGCCGGAAGCGGTGAAGATGACGACCGGGACGCGGCGTTCGCGCGCCGCCTCGAACAGCAGCGCGATCCGCTCGCCGACGACCGTGCCCATCGTGCCGCCGCGGAAGTTGAAGTCCATGACGCCGAGCGCGACCGGGAAGCCGCCGATCGAGGCGAACCCGCAGACGACGCCCTCGGTGAGCTTCGACTTCTCACGATCCCGCTCGAGCTTCTGCGGGTACGGAACCTTGTCAGTCCAGCCAAGCGGGTCGCCGGGGAGCAGGTCGCCGCCGATCTCGGTAAAGTCCGAATCGACCAGCAGCGAGATGCGGTCGAAGGCGTGCATCCGGAAGTGATGGTTGCACTTCGGACAGACCCACAAGTTCGCCGCAAGATCCGGGCGATAGATCATCTCGGAGCACTTCGGGCACTTCGTCCACTGCGCCGCGTCCTCGGCCGCGATCGGCGACGAGCGGCGGATGCGCAGCCACTCGGGCACGGGCATGGAGGGTTAGCGCTTTCCCGTGAGCCGGGCGCGGTAGATGCGGCCCAGCTGGCGGAGGTAGTTGAAGATCTCGTTCTGGTTGAGCTTCGACTCGCCGGCGACGCGGTCGGTGAAGACGTACGGAACCTCGAGCGCGCGCCCGTAGCGCGCCTTCGCGATCACCTCGAGGCCGATCTTGAAGCCGATCGGGTCGAGATCGACGCCGTCGAGCGCGTCGCGCTTCACCAGGAAGTAACCGGAGGTGATGTCCTTGATCGGCGTCAGCGGCTGGGCCAGCGCGATGGCGACGCGCGAGGTGATGATGCGGCGCTTCGGCCAGTTCGAGATCCCGCCGCCCGGGACGTACCGCGAGCCGATCGCCAGGCCGTAGCTCCCGCTCGCGAGCGCGTCGACCATGCGCGGCAGGATCGTCGCGTCGTGCGAGAAGTCGGCGTCCATCGCGCCGAGCGCGACGGAGTCCGGACGCGCGTACTTCCAGCCGTCGATGACGCCGGACGAGAGCCCCATCTTCCCCGGCCGGTGGAGGCAGCGGACCGGGAAGCCTTCGCGCTGCAGCCGGTCGACGATCGCGCCGGTTCCGTCGGGCGAGTTGTCGTCGACGACGATGATCTCGCCGTCGAGATTGTTCTGCGCGAAGATGTCGGCCAACGTGCGGACGAGCTTCTCGATCCCGCCGGCTTCGTTGTAGGTGGGCACGACGAGCGAGAACTTCATCGGTGTCGCAGCTGCGGTCGCCGTCACGCGATCCTCCGCAGCGTCGGAAAACGCGCGGGATCGAACGGCGCAAGGTCGGCGTACTGATCCGGCTCTTGGCGAATCAGCCGCACGCCGGCGGCGTCGATGCTCATGATCTCCGTCGCCGGCACCGCGACGTCGCCGCCGCGCGCGTCCCAGCGCACCGCGACGATGTCGGCGCTGCGCGACGAACCGTCGGCGTAAACGCCGGACACGACGCCGACTTGCGTCTCGCCGGCGAGGACGGGCGTTCCGGGATCGAGCGATTCGAGGGTGCGTGCCATGGTCGAACCAGACTTGTACGCCTCACGACCGTTTCGTTCCCGTACGAGCGCTGTGCTGCTCATCCGCGCTGCTCGCTTTCTTCGAGCGCCGCCAACGCGCGCAACAGCGCGGCCTTCGCGTCGGACTGACCGCGAAAGTGGCGGTCGAGCGACTCGTTCAGCACCGCGTTCATGCTCTTGCGCTCCGTCTCGGCCCGCCGCTTGAGCTGCTCGTACAGCGAGTCGACCAGGCGCGCGGGGAAGGGACGCATGGTCCCTTTATGATATCATAATGATATCATAACTGCAAGCGGGCGCCCTAGAACCCGGAGCGCGTCCCGGCGGTCGTAGCGCGGGTGACGTTCCGAACGGCGGCGACCTGGCTCGTCCTCGTAGCGCTGGGCAGCGCCGCGGCTCTCGGCCTGGCGCGGCTCGGGGTCCCGGCTCCGTGGCTGATCGGCCCGCTGGTCGCCGGGCTCGCCGTCTCGCTGAGCGGCGCGGCCCGGCTTCGGGTTCCGCGCCTCGCCTTCACCGCCGCCCAGGCGGCGATCGGGATCCTGATCGCGCAGACGTTCACCCCGCCGATCTTGGGGACGATCGCCCGCGACTGGTGGGCGATCGCGGTCGCGGTCGCCGCGACGATCGGCGCCGCCGCGCTGGCCGGCTGGCTCCTGGCCCGCTTCAGCCCGATCCCCGCCGTGACCGCGGCGTGGGGTTCGTCGCCGGGCGGCGCCGCGGTGATGACGCTGCTCAGCGCGGAGCACGGCGCCGACACGCGGATCGTCGCGCTGATGCAGTACCTCCGGGTGACGCTCGTCGTTCTCTCCGCCTCGGTCGTCTCGAAGCTGCTCCTTCCCGCCGGCGTTCATCCCACGCCGCCGACCGGCGCCGGAGCCGACTGGTGGGCGCTGCCGGCGACCGCCGCCGTCGCGGTAATCGGCGCTTGGGGCGCGACACGGCTCGGCGTCCCTTCGGGGGCCTTCCTCGGTCCGATGCTCCTCGGTGCCGTGCTGCACGGCATGGGGCTGGTGCGGCTCGCGGTCCCCGGCGTCGTCATCGAGGCCGCGTACGTCGCGGTCGGCCTCGGGATCGGCCTGCTCTACACGCGCGAGACGGTGCTGTACGCGATGCGCGTCTTCGCGCCGCTGCTGCTTTCGACGTGCGTCTTGATCGCGCTCTGCGCCGGCTCGGCGGCGCTCTTCGCGATCAACGCGCACGTCGACGCGCTCACCGCGTATCTTGCGACGACTCCCGGGGGCCTCGACTCGGTAACGGTCTTGGCCCTCGGGAGCCGGGCGAACATCCCGCTCGTCATCGCAACGCAGACGCTGCGGCTGTTCGTGGTCATCCTCACCGGTCCGCCGCTCGCGCGGCTGATCTCCCGGTTCGCCGGTTCGCCGGAGCGAAACGGCTAGCGGCTAGCGGTCAGTGATGATCGCGGTTGTCGTGATTCGCGTACTGGCCGCCGTTGCGGTTTGCGTTCCCGCGGTCGTTGTTGTTGGCGTTACCGTTCCAGCGGCCGTTGTTGCCGGCGTTGCCGTTCCACCGGCCGTTGTTGTTGGCGTTGCCGTTCCAGCGGCCGTTGTTGTTGGTGTTGTACACCGGCTTGTTGTCGCCGCCGTAGGAGCCGCGGTTGTAGCCGTTGTTATAGCCGCCGTTGTACCCGTTGTTGTAGTACCCGGCGTTGTAGCCGTTGTTGTAATAACCGTTGTTGTAGTTATTGTTGTACGAATATCCGCCGTTGCTGTTCTGATAGTACGTCTGGCCGTTGGGCATCACGACGCGGCCGTCGCCGTAGACGGTGCCGCCGTTGGACGTGTAGCCCACGACGGAGTTCGCCGCGGCCTGCTTACGCTGGATGTTTTCGTACACGATCGTACCGACGATCGCGGCCGCGGCCGTGAGCAGGGTCGACGTGGTGTCGGCCGATGCGGGCCGCGGAATGAGTGCGCCGGTGGCGATCGTGGCGGCCGCGCCCGCGGCGACGGCGATCTTCCGGAAGTGAGCGAACATGCGTTGGGTTACCTCGTTGCGGGCTCGGGTGTGTTTTCTGGGCCCGTCTGAAGCTGATTGTAAGAACCCAACTTGGTAGATTGCTGCGCCCACTGAACGCTGTGCCGCAATCTCATACCATTGCAATCTTCGCTCGGAGCAGCTTGTGACGGAGCCGTCCCTTGGTACCCCGCGAAGGGCTCGAGCCGCTTGACGGCGCAGCATGCCGGACGCTTCCTTTGGAGGGTATTTCATGGGTCGTCCGTTTAGCGTTTTGCTCGCCGTGGCGCTCGTCGCGGGCGCATTGGTCCCGGCCTCGCCGGCGAGGGCCGACGGGCCGACCGTCGCCGTTCTCGACTTCAGCACCGTAGGGCTGACGTCCAACTGGTACGGCAACTTCCAGCCGGGCGTCGCGCTGTCCGATCTCGTCACCGACCAAGTGGTCAACGGCGGCAAGCTGAGCGTGCTGGATCGCAAGAACATCAGCAGCACGCTCGACGAGCACAAGCTCAGCGCGAGCGGCGAGGTCGACCCGGCGACGGCAATCCAGGCCGGCCGGCTGATCGGCGCGCGCTATCTCATCTCGGGCAACATCCTGCAGCTCGACCACACCGGGTCGAGCGGTGCGTCTGCCGGCGGGCTCATCGGCGGGACGCTCGGCGGCTTGGTCGGCGGCGTCAAGACCGACCGCGTGACGCTCAAGGTCGCCGTGCGCGTCGTCGACGCGAAGACCGGACGGATCGTGCAGTCGTTCAGCGACGAGAAAACCGCCAGCGCGACCTCGCTCGGCGGCGGCGGGTTCTCCGGCTACACCGCCGGCAGCTACTCGAACGCGAACTTCGTGAACTCGTCGATGGGACATCTCATCAACGACGAGGCGATCCAGATCGCCGCGCATCTCGACCCGACGAAGTTCGCCTCGGGTCCGGCGCCCGCCGCGCTGAGCGGCCACGTGATCGCGGTCGACGCCGGACACATCATCGTCAACATCGGCTCGGCGAAAGGCGCCGCGATCGGTCAGTTCCTCGACGTCGTCAAGGTGCGCCTGATCAAGGATCCCGACTCCGGGAAGATGCTGACGATCAACGACACGATCGGGAAGATCGAGCTGATGTCGGTGAGCGCCGACAGCGCGGTCGGCCGCGTCGTCGCCGGCAAGATCGTCGTCGGGATGGCGGTCGTCTCGGAGTAGCGCTACAGCTCGGCGCGCGCGTAGAGGACGGCGGCGAGGACGACCAGCGCCGCCGTCTCGGTGCGCAGGATGCGGCGGCCGAGCGAGATCGGCTCGCCGCCGGCGGCGCGCGCGCGCTCGACCTCGTCGGCGGCGAAGCCGCCTTCGGGGCCGATCGCGATCAGGATGCTGCGCGCGCCGGGCAGCTCGCGTTCGAAGACGTCGCGCAGCGGCCCGCCGCCCGCGAGCTCCCACGGAACGTAGACGCGGTCGTAGCCGGCGAACGTCGCCAGCAGCGCGTCCCACTCGAGCGTCTCGCGCACCTCGGGGACGCGGGTGCGGCCGGACTGCTGCGCCGCCGCCTTCGCGATCCGGCGCCAGCGCTCGATCTTCTGCGGACCGCCGTCGGCGACGGCGCGCGCGGTCTTCACCGGAACGATCGCCGCGGCGCCGAGCTCCGTCGCCTTCTCGACGACGAGGTCCATCTTCTGACCCTTCGGGATCGCCTGTGCGATCGTCACCGAGAGCGCCGGCTCGACGTCCGGTGCGGCGAGCACGTCGTCGAGGATTGCGGTGACGTCGCGGCCGTCGACGGCGAGCGTCGCCGCGTAGGCGGCGCCGCCGGAGTCGACGATCTGGACGCGGTCGCCGCTCCGCTTGCGCAGGACCGTCGTCAGCTTTCGCGCGTCGTCGGCGGCGAAGCCGACCTGGTCGCCGACCGCGTGCACCCCGGCGACGAAGAACCGGTCTCGCATCGGAGCAGGCCGTTCGGCGGGCGGGCGCGGAAGGCCCCGCGATGGACGACGCCTTCTGGCTGCGCTACCTGCGCGCTCACGCCGACCCGCGAACCCGCACGCTGCACGCGATGGGGACGCTCGCGGCGACGACGCTGATGACGCTCGCCGCGGTCCGCCGCGACCCGCGCCTCGCCGGCGCCGCGCTCGTCGCCGGGTACGGCCCGGCATGGTTCGCGCACGCGTTCATCGAGCGCAACAAACCGGAGACGTTCAGCGCACCGCTGCGCTCGCTCGCGGGCGACTACGTGATGTGCTGGAAGATGCTGACCGGAACGATCGGCCCCGAGCTCGAGCGCGCTCAGGCCGGGACGGCGATGCCGAGCTCCGCCGCGAGCTGATCCCAGCCCATCACCCGACCGAGACACGTCTCGATCAGCGTGAGCGCCATGCGGTGCGCCTCGTCGCCGTCCATCGTGTCGACGCAATCCTTCAGCACGATCAGATCGAAGTCGCGGTTCACCGTCTCGAACGACGTGCACAAGATGCAGCTGTTCGTGTTGACGCCGGTGAGGATCACGGTCTTCGCGCCGAGATCGCGCAGCGTGAACTCGAGGTCGGTGTGGAGATACGCGCTGTAGCGCTTCTTCGAATCGACGAGCAGGTCGGTCGGCGCCCACAGCTCCGGCACGACCTCGGTCCCCGGCGTGCCGATCAGGTTGTGCTCGTGCGAACGTGCGCGCGTCCCCGAGCGCTTCGCGCCCCAGAACGGGTTCGAGTCGGACTCGTGCGGCGTGCGGTAGATCGTGACGACCTGGATGACCGGCACGCCGGCGATCCGCAGCGCGTCGTAGATCGGCTTCGCGCGCGCGATCAGCGCGCGGCTCTTCTCCGCCGGCAGCGGGAGCGCCGCGACCGCCGGATCGAGATGTCCGCGGTGCATGTCGACCGAGACCAGGACCGGACGTTCGAGCGGCATCCGCTTCTCCTTCGGGCTATTCGGCGCGGAACGCGTCCTTGACGCGCTCGAAGAACGACTTCTCCTCGACCTGATCGCCGCCGGCGCGGCCGTACTCCTCCAGCAGCTCGCGCTCGCGCTTGGAGATCTTCGTCGGGACGACGACGTGCACGGTGACGAGCTGATCGCCCTTCGCGCCGCCGCGGATGCTCGGCATTCCGCGCCCGCGCAGGCGGTACGTCGAGCCGCTCTGCGTCCCGGCGTTGACGTTCAGCGGCAGCTCGCCTTCGAGCGAGGGGACGTGGATCTCGCCGCCGAGCGCGGCGGTTGGGAACGCGATCGGAACGTCGAGCAGCACGTCGAGACCGTCGCGTTTGAACAGATGATGGCGCGCGATGCTGAGGTAGACGTAGAGATCGCCGTCGGGACCGCCGCGCATCCCCGCCTCACCGCTGCCGGTGATGCGGATCCGCGAGCCGTCGTCGACGCCGGCCGGGATCTTGACCTGCAGCGACTTCTCCTGCTCGACGCGGCCGCGGCCGCGGCACGTGGTGCACGGCGTCTGCACGATCTGCCCGTCGCCGCTGCACTTGGTGCACGTCGTCTGGGTGACGAACTGTCCGAGCGGCGTCTGGCGCACCTGGCGCTGGATCCCCGTCCCGCTGCAGCGATCGCAGGGGACGACCAGGGTCCCGGGCTCGGCGCCGCTGCCGCGGCACGTCGCGCAGGTCGCGAGGTGGCGGAACGTGATCTCGCGCGTCGTCCCGCTGTACGCCTCTTCGAGCGTGATCTCGACGTCGTAGCGCAGGTCGCTCCCGCGCGCGGGACCGTTGCGGCGCTGCTGCGCGCCGCCGCGCGCGGCGCCGAAGAACATGTCGAAGATGTCGCCGAAGCCCTCGCCGCCGAACGGGCCGAAGCCCATGTCGGCACCGCCCGGGCCGGCGTGGCCGAAGCGGTCGTAGTTGGCGCGCTTCTGCGAGTCGGAGAGGACCTCGTAGGCCTCGTTGATCTCTTTGAAGTGCGCCTCGGCCGCCGCCTTGTCGTCCGCGACGTCGGGATGATATTTCCGCGCGAGCTGGCGATAGGCGCGCTTGATCGTGCTTTCGTCCGCGTCGCGCGAGACCCCGAGGACGCTGTAGTAGTCCGTTGCCACCGTTTCGGTCTTACCGTATTTCGACGTCGTTGAGATGCTCGCCGAGCGAGCGCGCGGTCCCCGACGCGAGCGCCATCAGGCGCGCGTACGGCATGCGCCGCGGGCCGAGGATCGCCAGCACGCCGACGCCCCGGTCGCCGAAGCTGTACGGGACGGTGACGACGCTGCACTCGGAGAGCTCGTCGGGGCCCAGCTCGTGGCCGATGCGCACGTGCGCCTGGCTCTTGCGCGGCAGGTCACCGGCGAGCTCGTCGGCGACAAGATCGTACAGCGTCCGCTGTTCTTCGACGATGCGCAAGATCGCGCGCAGCTTGCGCAGGTCGTGAAATTCCGGCTGATCGAGCAGGTTCTGCGCGCCCGCCGCGGCGATCTCCGGCTCGTCGGTCTGGCGCGCCTGCGCGAACGCTTGCCGTACCGCGTCGCGCATCTCGGCCGACGCGCCGGCGCTCTCGCAGATGCGGTCGAGGTCGGCGGACGCGATGTCTTCCATGATGCGGCCGCCCAGGTGCGAGTTCAGCGCGTTCGAGAGGCGGGTCAGGTCGTCGGCGAGGACGTCGTTGCTCCATTCGACGACGCGCTGCGCCGCGACGCCCGCCGAGGTCACGACGACGACGAGGCTGGTGCGGCTCGAGAGCCACAGGAGCTGGACGTGCTTGAAGGCGTGCGTGTCGCGCGAGGGCGCAAGCGCGATCGCGAGGTTGCCGGAGAGTCCCGAGAGCAGGCGCGTGGTCTGCTCGATGACGTCGGTCAACTCGCGCGACGCTTCGCGAAACTGATCGCGGATGCGCCGGCTGTCGTCCTTCGTCAGCGATTCGGCCGGCATCAGCCGGTCGACGTAGGTGCGGTAGCCGGCGTCGGAGGGGACGCGGCCGGCCGAGGTGTGCGGCTGCACGAGGTAACCGCCCGCCTCGAGCTCCGCCATCTCGTTGCGGATCGTCGCCGAGCTGACGCCCAAGTTGTACTTCTGGGCAAGCGTCACCGACCCGACCGGCTCCGCCGTGTTGATGTACTCGTACACGACGGTGGCGAGGATGAACGCTTTGCGCTTGTCGAGGTCAGTCTTATCGATCACGGGGCCGCCACACGAACTACGGTCGGCAAACCAGGCGGGCTGCTTTAGCAGTCATACCCATGGAGTGCCAAACTTCACCCCAGCGTACCATCGGGGGAGGCGGGGGTCAACCCGCACCCGCCGCCCGGCGGTGCGCGACCGTGGTCAGTTCGGAGAGCACGACGCCGTAGCAGACGACCGTCCCGATGAGCCCTTGCCAGAGAGGCTGCAAGTTCGCGATGCCGCTGATCGGCACGAAGACGTCGTTGAGGACGAACCAGACGACCAGGCCGTAGACGAGGCCCCACACCACGGAGGTCGGCGCCTGCCACATCGAGGTGAGCCGCCGGGCGAGCAGCGCGTAGACGACGCCGAACGCGGCCGCGGTGAGAAGGTAGAGGACGGCGCCGAGCGCCGCCAACAACCCGCTCGCCGGCGCGCCGTGAAACGGAGCCAGCGCCTGCGCCGGCTGCGAGA
Source organism: Candidatus Elarobacter sp. (assembly GCA_036498305.1). GTDB lineage: Bacteria > Vulcanimicrobiota > Vulcanimicrobiia > Vulcanimicrobiales > Vulcanimicrobiaceae > Vulcanimicrobium. The sequence continues at coordinate 17,504 of DASYFS010000049.1, forward strand.
AGAACTCCATCAGCGACATCTCGTGCGACCACGCGACGGTGACGATCGCGTAGAACAACGCGCTCGCGCAACCGGCGATGAGGCCGCCGTAGAGACCGTCGCTCCAGCGCACCATGAAGCCGTAGACTTCCCCGCCGCCGCCGCCGCTCCTTATGCGAGGGGGGTTGCCCCGACCAAAACGAATCCCGCGCCATGCAGAGCCCGCCGCAATCGGATGCCATCGAAGCACTCCTTACCGAGGGCCGGCGCTTCCCGCCGCCGCCGGCGTTCGCCGCGCAGGCGAACGCGAAGCCCGGCATCTACGAGAATGCGGAACGCGATTATCTCGCATGGTGGAAGTCGTGGGCGGACAAGCTCGAGTGGATGACCCCACCGACGAATATCCTCGAGTGGAACGAACCGTTCGCGACCTGGTTCGCCGACGGCGAGCTCAACGCGTCCGTCAACGCTCTCGACCGCCACGTGAAGGCCGGGAAAGCCGCGAAGGTCGCGTTCTATTACGAAGGCGAGCCCGGGGATCGCTGGACCCTCACCTACGGCCAGCTGCTCGACGACGTGTGCCGGTTCGCCAACGGGCTGCGCCGGCTCGGCGTCAAGAAGGGCGACCGGGTCGCGATCTACATGCCGATGATCGTCGAGCTGCCGATCGCGATGCTCGCCTGCGCGCGCATCGGTGCAGCGCACTCGGTGATCTTCGGCGGCTTCTCGCCGGACTCGATCGTCGACCGCGTCAACGACTCCGAGTGCATCGCGCTCATCACCGCCGACCAGGGCTGGCGGCGCGGCAACAAGGTGCCGCTCAAAGCGAACGTCGACGAGGCGATCGCCAAGGGGATGCCGTCGCTCAAGCACGTCGTCGTCGCCAAGCGCGTCGGCGATGCGGTCACGATGGAGGCGGGACGCGACGTGTGGTGGGACGACGTCGTGCGCGATCAACCCTCGACGTGCGAACCCGAACGGATGAACGCCGAGGATCTCCTCTACCTGCTGTACACCTCCGGGACGACGGCGAAGCCGAAGGGGATCAAGCACACCACCGGCGGCTATCTGACCGGCGTGACGGCGACGCACAAGCTCGTCTTTGATTTGAAGGAAGACGAGGACGTCTACTGGTGCGCCGCCGACATCGGCTGGGTCACCGGACACTCGTACATCGTGTACGGCCCGCTGTGCAACGGCGCGACCAGCGTGATCTACGAAGGGACGCCGGACTTCCCCGACAAGGACCGGCTCTGGTCGATCGTCGAGCGCTATAAGGTCACGATTCTCTACACCGCGCCGACCGCGATCCGCACGTTCATGAAGTGGGGGACGGAGTATCCCGCCAAGCACGACCTCTCATCGCTGCGCGTTCTCGGAAGCGTCGGCGAGCCCATCAACCCCGAAGCGTGGATGTGGTATTACACCTACATCGGCGGCGAGCGCTGTCCGATCGTCGACACCTGGTGGCAGACGGAGACCGGCGCGATCATGATCACGCCGCTGCCGGGGATCAGCACGCTCAAACCGGGCTCGGCAGGAAAACCGTTCCCCGGCATTGCGGCCGACCTCGTGGACGAGAGCGGAAACTCGGTCCCGCTCGGCGGCGGCGGCTACATCGTGCTGACGCGGCCGTGGCCGTCGATGCTGCGCGGAATCTACGGCGACGACGAGCGCTACAAGCAGACCTATTGGTCGAAGTTCCCGCACAAGTACCTCGCCGGGGACGGCTGCAAGCGCGACCTCGACGGCGACTACTGGTTCCTCGGGCGCATCGACGACGTGATGAACGTCAGCGGCCACCGCATCTCGACGACCGAGGTCGAGTCGGCGCTGGTCGACCATCCCGCCGTCGCCGAAGCGGCCGTGGTCGGAAGACTCGACGACGTGACGGGTCAGGCGATCTGCTGCTTCGTTTCGCTCAAAGGCGGTGCGGCCGGCTCCGCGCAACTCGCCGACGAGTTGCGCAACCACGTCGCCGAGAAGCTCGGGAAGTTCACCCGGCCGAAGTACCTCACGTTCACCCAAGAGCTGCCGAAGACGCGGTCGGGGAAGATCATGCGCCGGCTGCTGCGCGACATCGCCGAAGGGCGGATGCTGGGCGACACGACGACGCTCGCCGACTCGTCGGTCGTCGCAGAACTGCAGGCGCGCGCCAAAGACGCCGCCGGGAAGGAAGACTGACGCGCGTGCTGCGTCCCCTGATCGTCGCCCTCATCGTCGCGGTCGCCGCTCCGGCGGCCGCCGCTCCGGACAAGGTCGATCCCCACTCGCTGCTGCGGCCCGAGGCGTACTCGCGCTACGACAACATCGCGAGCACCGTCGCCCACGACGGCTGGACGTGCGTCTACGTCGAGCACGCAACGACGAACACGACCAGCGGCTACGCCTACACGGTCGGCATGAGCGGGAAGCATCTGCCCGAGGTCCTCTACATCACGCCGCTCAAGGGCGACGTCGCCTGCGCGATGCTCACCGCGATCGCGACCCGGCTCATCCGGCGCGCCACGGCGGTACCTGAAGGCTACGAGCCGCTGCCGACCCACAAGGTGCACTTGCACCGCATCGAGGCGAAGTCGTTCTTCGAGACCTGCACGTTCGCCGGCGTGTGGGCGGTCTCGCACGGGACGCTCGAGCAAGCGCAAGCCGTGCAAGTCGTCGTCGATAGCCCGCCCTCGGGTTAGCCTTCGTCGCCGCCGATCTCGCCGCGCACGGTCGAGATGCTGATGTCGGTCGGGCGACGGACGTTCTGGAACGCGCCGCACGGACAACGGTGCCAGTCTTCGACGATCGCCGTGCGCGGGCGATCGCCGGGATAGAGGTAGCGCGCGACGCGCCGCCCGACGACGATGTGTCCGCAGTGCCAGCACGTCGTGCCGGTTGCCGCCCGGGGCTCCGTGTGGAGCTCGACGCGATCCATATACTTGAGTTAACGTCCGTGCGGTCGGATCGGACGAGCGGCCGGGATCACACCTCGCGAAAGACGTCGTCGAGCCGCGCCAGATCGGTGACCCGCGTCGCGGGCGGAAGCGCGTCGACGATCGTCGCGCCGTAGCGCATCGACACGGCGCGCCCGTCGAGCAGCGCGACGACGCCGCGATCGGTGGTCGAACGGATGAGCCGCCCGAAGCCCTGCTTGAGCCGGACGATGGCGCTGGGGATCATATAGTGCTCGAACCCCGACTGGCCGCGCGCTTCGAGGGCCGCGATCCGGGCCGCGACGAGCGGCTCGTGCGGCGAGGGGAACGGAAGCCGGTCGATGATGACGCACGAGAGCGCGTCACCGACGACGTCGATCCCTTCCCAGTACGTGCCGGTCGCGAACAACACCGCCGAGCGCGTGGTGCGGAACCATTCGAGCAGCGCGGTCCGGGGAAGATCGCCCTGCATCTTCATCGGAAAGGCGAGCCGGTCGCCGAGCAGCGCGTGGACCTCGTGGAGACGCGCGTACGACGTGAAGAGGACGAACGCGCGGCCGGCGGTGCGGTCGAGGATCTCCTCGATCAGCGGCGCGGCGCGGCGCGCGAAGTCGCGCGCCTTCGGGTTGAAGTTGGGCGGTGCGACGTAGAGGCGCGCTTGTTTCGCGTAGTCGAACGGCGACGGGGCGACGAGCTCCTGCGCGTCGTCGACGCCGAGCGAGCGTTTGAGGAAGCCGAACGCGCCGTCGTCGGCGGCGGTCGGGATCGGCGTCGAGAT
>DASYFS010000050.1:0-6759 GCA_036498305.1 Candidatus Elarobacter sp.
GAGCATAGCTCCGTTCCACATCTTCACGGAGATCGGCCCAGATGCGGCGCGAGAGCTCGACGAACTCGGGCTCGTAGCGGATCTCGGCGGTGTTGCGCGGTCGGGGCAAGTGAATGTCGTAGACACACTTCACCGTCGCCGGCGCCGCGGTCAGCACGTAGACCTTGTCGGCGAGCGCGATCGCCTCTTCGAGATCGTGGGTGACGAAGACGACCGACGCCTTCGAGGCCGACCACAGCCGCAACAGCTCGTCCTGCATCAGCACGCGCGTCTGAACGTCGAGCGCGCTGAACGGCTCGTCCATGAGCAGGATCTCCGGATTGTTGATGAACGTCTGGGCGAGCGTCGTGCGCTTGCGCATCCCGCCCGAGAGCTGGTGCGGATAGTGGTTCTCGAAGCCGGCAAGGCCGACGCGGCGCACCCAGTCGCGCGCCTCGGCCATTGCCCTGGTTTCGGGGAGGCCGCGGTACAGCGGTCCGGCCGCGACGTTGCGGACGACGCTGTACCACGGGAACAGCGCGTCGGTTTGGAACACGAAGCCGACGCGGCGGTCGATCCCGGTGACGGGTTTTCCGAAGACGCGGACCTCGCCGCGGGTCGGCCGCGAGATCCCGGTGATCAGGTTCAATGTGGTGGACTTCCCGGAGCCCGTCGGGCCGACGATGGCGACGAACTCGCCGGCGGCGACGGACATGGTGAAGTCCTGCAGCGCGGTGACGACCTCTCCGCGGGGCGAGACGAAGTCGCGGCCGACGCCGCGGAGCTCGATCGTGTTCACGCCAGGCTACTTGATCGTCTTGGACGCGGTGTCGACGAACTGCGTCGTGTACGTGCGGCCGATGTCGATCGTCTTGCCCTGTACGGCCTTGTCGAAGGCGTTGAGCACCGTCAGGACCGTCTTGGGGCCGTTCTCCGGCATCTTGCCGTCCGGAGTGAACATCCCCTTACCTTCGATGAGCGCCTTGATGTAGAGCGGCTTGTTGCCGGCGTAGTAGTCGGCGGGCATCTTGTCGGCGATCTGCTCCGCCGAATGCGTCGCGATGTATCGCAGCGTCTTCACGAACGCGTTGGCCAGCTTCTGCGTCTCCGCTTTGTGGACGGCGACCCAGGCGCTGGGCATGTAGAGCGACGCTGCGGGATACGTGCCGCCCAGAACTTTGGCGGTGTTGGTGGGATCGCGAAGGTCGATCAGAACCGAGGCGTCGTTGGATGCGAGCAGGATCGACACGGTCGGCTCCGTTGTCATCCCGCAGTCGATCTTGCCCTGCTTGAGCGCGGCGATGAACGTGTTGCCGGCACCGACCGGAAGCGTCGAGATGTCGCCCGGCTTGAGCCCGTTCTTGGTCGCGATGTACTGGGTGAGAAAGTTCGTCGACGACCCGAGACCGGTGACGCCGAGGCTCTTGCCCTTCCAGTCGGCGGGCGATTTTATCCCGGACTTCTTCGAGCACAGCTCGACCTCGCCGGGAGCATGGCTGAGCTGAACGACCGACTCGACGAACTTGCCCTTCGCCTGCAGGTCGATCGTGTGATCGTAGAAACCGACGACGCCCTGGACTGCGCCGGCGAGCATCTCGTCTTCGGCGTCCACGCCGGCCGGCGCGGAGAGCAGCTCGACGTCGAGGCCTTCTTCCTTGAAGTATCCGAGCTGCTCGGCGAGCTTCGCGGGCAAATAGATCTGCTTCTCGACACCGCCGACCATGATGCGGATCGTTCCGGCGGCGTGAGCACCGCTGGCGTTTGTGACCAGACACAACGCCGCGATCAAAGGAATGGCGAGCCATTTCGAAATGCGCATGGCCAGAGTATGAAGGCAGGAACCTTTCGCCAATCTTTCGCCGCGCGTTTCGGCGGACATATTTTGCGTAGGAGCCACCTCCGTCATGAAACTGAAAGGCTGATGAAAGGAAGTTGCCCCTACAATGCGCGCAAGGGGCAAGCCGTCCTCGTGCTTGCTCTCGTTAGATATTGTCGGAAAGGACCTCTATGGACTGGATGCGGAGACACCAGTCGGGAGCAGCGCTCGTCGCAATGGCTGCGATCGCCATGACGGCGACGCCCGCGTTCGCGAGCGACGCGGCTCCCGCAAAGGCTTCGCCCACCGTTGCGCAGGCGTCGGCGACCCCGGCTCCCGACGTGCAGGCGGAGATCGCGGACCTCAAGGCGCGGCTTCTCTTGCTCGAGCAACAGCAGGCGCAGTCGGCGCAGAACGCGCTCGCGGATCGCGAACGCCAGGCGGCCGAAAAAGATGCCGCTGCGAAGAAACCGGCGCAGAACGTCGTGCACGTCGGCACCGCGAATACGGACATCCGTCTGTACGCGCTGCTCGAAGCGACGATCGGCAACCAAAGCAATTCGACGGCAACCGGCGCGGCCGCGTACGGACTCCCGGTCTCGTGGTTCAGCGGTAACCGCTGGGGCATCGACGCGAGCCAGAAGCTGTCCAAGGACCCCAACGGGTTGAGCTTCATCGCGAAGCTCGAAAGCGAATACGAGCTGCCGAGCGGCGACATGGACACGCCCGGCGTCCTCTTCAATCGCGACGCGTGGGTCGGGATCCAGGGCAAGAACTTCGGAAAGCTCACGATCGGGCGTCAGAACACGCTTCCGCGCGACGTCGTCAACATCTGGGGCGACCCCTACATCGGCTCGTCACTGACGACCGGCGAAGGCGGCTTCACCAACGTCAACAACTTCAAGCAGATCATCTACTACGCCAGCGGCGGTAACGGCGCCGGCGGCCAGGGCGACACCCGCTACGATCAGGGCATCGTGTACAAGAAGCTCTTCGACAACGGGTTCTACGTCGGTCTGGGCTACAACTTCGGCGACATGAACGGGCCGGGCGGCCCCAACGGCAGCGGCCCGATCCCCGGCGGCGGCTTCAACCGCGGCAGCACCGCCGCGGCCGGCGTCGGCTACAACGGGAAGATCGCGCACGTCAGCGGCTTCTACAACACGACCAACGTTCTGAGCCCGGCGACGATCGGCGGGACGAACTTCGGCGTGCAGGATCAGTCGTGGGCCCTCGGCGGCAACCTCGACTGGGGCAAGAATCGCCTCGACGCCGGCTACATGTACTACACCGGCGACCAAGGTTCGCTCGGACGGCGCTACGACAACGTGTGGACCGTCTCGGGTAAGCACGCGCCGAACAAGTTCATCGACTACGAGCTCGGACTGCAAGAGTTCTACGTCAAGAACGCCGGCGTCAACGGCGCCGGGTTCGTGCTGCGCCCGTACGTGAACGCGCTGGGAGCGGCCGGAACAGTCAACGGCACGCGCTTCACGGCGTACGGCTCGGTGATCACCCATCCGGTCTCGAACCTCGATGTCTACATCGCGGGTGACGACCTGCTGAGCGGTCAAGGCTATCTCGACTCACGAGCCCACGGCTCGAAGCACGAGCTCGAGATCGTCACCGGCACGCGGTACCGCTTCTAAGCGCCGGCGCAACCCGGAACAACGCGAACGCGCCGAGGGGAAACCCTCGGCGTTTTGGCGCAGGCAGGCCGATGGGCGTGACCCTGATCGACGTCACGACGCGTGACGGACTCCAAGACGAACCGAAGTTCGTCGCGACCGCGCGGAAGGCCGAGGTCGTCGCGGCGCTCGCGGCGTCCGGGATCGCGGAGATCGAGGCGACGTCGTTCGTCCACCCGCGCTGGGTCCCGCAGCTCGCCGACGCCGAGGCGCTGATCCCGGCGTTGCCGCGCGGCCCGCGCTATTCGACGCTGATCCTCAACGAGCGGGGCTACGAGCGCGCGCGCGCGGCGTTCGACGCGGCGGGCTACGCACGCGGCAGCTATGACTTGGTCTTCGTCGCCTCGGCGAGCCCGCGCCACAACGCGTCGAACAACAACCGCACGATCCCCGAGACGCTCGCGTACTTCGAGACCATCGCGAAGCGCGCGCGCGAGGACGCCATCGCGCTGCGGGGCGCCGTTTCTTGCTCGTTCGCCTCGCCCTGGGCGGATGAGGAGATCGACCCGAACGTCGTCGTCGAGATCGCGACCGGCTTCGCCGCCGGCGACTGCACGATGGTGACGCTCGCCGACACGATCGGCAAAGCGGCACCCGAGACGGTGAGCGCCACGATCGCGAGCGTCCAGGAGTCGACCGGCGTCGCGCTGTCGCTCCACTTCCACGACCTGCGCGGCAGCGCGCTGCGCAACGTTGAAGCAGGCCTCGAACGCGGCGTGCGGATATACGAAGGCGTCCTCGGCGGGATCGGCGGCTGCCCGTTCGCGCCCGAAGCGCCCGGCAACCTCGATCTCGAGTCGCTCGCGCGCTTCGTCGAAGCGAAGGGCTTCACGACCGGCGTGAACACCGAGAAGCTCGCGGCGGCGCGCGGCGTGCTGCTCGCGGCGCTCGCCGAAGCGGTGCCGATCTAGGCCGTCTTGTCGCGCGTGCCGTGCACCATCGCGGCAAGCACGGCGAGACGTTGCGCGTCCTCGGAGCCCGGCGTGGCGGTGAACACGACGAGTCGTTCGGACGGATTCTGGCCGATCAGGACTTGGCAGTCCAGCGCGATCGTGCCGACGACGGGGTGAACGAACGTCTTGAGGGTTCCGATGCGGTCGCCGACCTCGTGGCGTTCCCATAGCTCCGCGAACTCCGGACTCTCCTCAAGCAGTGCGTCGACGAGCCGGCGCATCTCGGGATCGTCGGAGCTTCGCGCCGAGACGGCTCGCAGCGACGCCGCGTATTGACGAGACAACATCGCGTGCTCGGCCTCGGCGTGGAACCGGCGCGACGCAGGGTCGGTGAACCAGCGGTAGACGAGGCTGCGCTGCAAACCGGAATAGTGTGTCTGGTCGCCGACAAGCGCAACGGCGAGCCGGTTTTGGCTCAGCGTGATCGAGAGGTGGGAGACGATCTGGGCCGGCGTGTCGAGGCGGTCGAGGACGCGCAGCAGCTCCGGGCTGGGATGCTCTCCGCGCAGCGCGCGCGGCGGTGCGACGTGGCCGGCGAGCGCGAACAGATGGTCCGCTTCGACGGCGTTCAGACGAAGGGCACGCGCCAGCGCGGCGATGGTGTGAACCGAGGGGCGGGCACCGCGCCGCTGTTCGAGCCGGGTGTAGAAGTCGGTCGACATGTAGGCGAGCGCGGCGACTTCCTCGCGGCGCAGCCCTTGCGTGCGCCGCCGGCCGCCTTCGGCGAGGCCGAGGTCCGCGGGCGTGAGCGCTTCGCGCCGCCGTTTGAGGAAATCGGCGAGAGCATCCCGGTCCATTCCCCGAGTATGCGAGGTCGGCGGCGGCGTGTCCAGGGATAGGCTGTCCCTGGATACGGTGTGCTCTCCCGCCCTGGCGCCCGGCGGCGCATGATCGAGAGCGATGAACACCTCGACCAAAATCGCGATCGTCACCGGCGGCAGCCGCGGCCTCGGCCGCAACACGGTTCTGAGCCTCGCCAAGCGCGGCGTCTCGTCGATCTTCACGTACAACGCTAGCGAATCCGACGCGAAGGCTATCGCTTCAGCCGTCGCCGAGTCCGGGGCGAGCGCCCGGTACCTCCGACTCGACACGGGCGCGGTCGCGACGTTCGACGCATTCGTGGAACAGGTCCGCGCGGCGCTGCGGGAGCTCGGCGCAGAGCGCTTCGACTACCTCGTCAACAACGCTGGGACGTCGCTCCACGAGCCGTTCGAGACGACGACCGAAGCGCAGTTGGACGCGATCTACAACGTGCACTTCAAAGGCGTGTTCTTCCTCACGCAAAAGCTGCTGCCGCTGATGAACGACGGGGGGCGAATCGTCAACATCTCGTCGGGCCTGGCACGGTTTTCGATGCCCGGAACGTCAGCGTACGGATCGATGAAGGGCGCGATCGAAGTTCTCACCCGGTATCTCGCCGCGGAACTCGGCAAGCGCGGGATCGCGGTCAACACCGTCGCGCCGGGCGCGATCGCGACCGACTTCAGCGGCGGGATGGTGCGCGACAACCCCGAGATGAACCAACGGGTCGCGGCGATGACGGCGCTGGGCCGCGCCGGCGTCCCCGACGACATCGGGCCGATGATCGCGTCGCTGCTCTCCGAGGACAACCGCTGGGTCAACGGGCAGCGGATCGAGGTCTCCGGCGGAATGCTGCTCTGACGGCGCTCGGGCGGAGGGCGACCGCGGGCGGAGGCAAAGTCGGTGACATGAGGATCCGAAACCACGTGCCGCGGGCGCTCTTCCTCGGAGCGATCGCGGCGTTCGCCCTTGCGCAGACCGCGCCGGCGCGGGCCGATGAGATCCGCGTGATGATCTCCGGCGGCTTCTCGGCGGCGCTGCGCAGCCTCACGCCGGCATACCAGCAGCAGAGCGGCAACACGCTCGTCGTCGTCACGGGACCGTCGATGGGAACGACGCCGCAGGCGATTCCGAATCGACTCGCACGCGGCGAGCGCGCGGACGTCGTGATCATGGTCGGCTCGGCGCTCGACGCCCTCATCAAAGCGGGAAGCGTCAGCGCGGTCGGCCGCGTCGACCTGGCGCGCTCGCCGATCGCGATGGCGGTGAAGGCCGGCGCACCGAAACCCGACATCTCGACGGTCGCCGCCTTCCGTCAGGCGCTGATCGACGCGCCGTCGATCGCGTATTCCGACAGCGCGAGCGGGGTCTACATTCAGAACGAGATGTTCGCGACGCTCGGGATCGCCGATCTCGTCCGCGCGAAGAGCCGGATGATCCCGGCCGAACCCGTCGGTCAGGTCGTCGCGCGCGGCGATGCTGCGATCGGCTTCCAGCAGCTCAGCGAGCTCAGACCGGTGCC
>DASYFS010000051.1:0-3886 GCA_036498305.1 Candidatus Elarobacter sp.
TGTTCTCACCCTGCGTGAAGTAGTCGGTCGCGCTCGTGTCCATCGCCGTCGTGTTGAAGTTGTTGCCGGAGATGTCGCCGTGGACGCCGGTCTCGACGTAGGACGGATCGACGCCGACCCCGCTCACCATGATGCTGCCGCCGTTGAACAGCGTCAGCGACGAGAGCCCGCTGCGGCTGACGGTGGACAGCGTCTGCATCGGCTGGATCATCGAGACGCCGCCGTGCCGGTCTTGGCCGTCGTTGAAGCCGTAGCCGGAGTTGAGCACCTGCTGGTCCTGCGAGGTCGGGGCCGGGAGCATCGTCGGCGGCGCGATGACCTGGCTGTTCGACCGGGGGAACGCCGTATGCGTCGCGGCGACGGGGTCCAGGCTCGCGGCGACGCTAGGGTCGCTGTTCTTGACCGCGTTTTGGTGGGCGCTGTAGAACGCCGCGCCGTCGACGCTTGCCTGCTCGTAGCCGATCAGCGCCAGGCGCATCGCGCCGACGAGGATCGCGAGCATCAGCGTCAACACGAGCGCCGTCTCGGGGAGAGCGGCGCCGCGGCGGCTACTGCTCACGGCGTGTTGCGGCCCGCGCTCGTGAGGGCCGTGCCGTCGCTGGTGAGCTCGGCCGTCGCCGCGACGCCGATCGCGAAGAGCGCGCCGATCGATGCCGCGGAGAGCAGCGCCAGGATCAACGCGTACTCGACGATCATCGCGCCGTCTTCGGCGGCGACGAGGGCGCGCAGCGCGCGCAATGCCTTCAAAGCGTTCATCGGGTGATTACATCCGGTGTCATGATGAACACGATGTCCGTCTCCTGATTTTGATAGCGAGTGGAACGGAAGAGCTTCCCGAGCACGGGGAGATCGCCGAGCAGCGGGATCTTGCTGATCGTGCGCTGCTCGACGCGGCGCAGCAGTCCGCCCATCACGACGCTGTCGCCGTCATGGGTGACGATGTCGGTGTTCAGCTTGCTGGTCTTCAAGGCGGGGACGACGTAGCCGTTGAGCTGGATCCCCGACTGGAAGTCGAGGTCGGAGACTTCCGGCGCGATCTTCGTGTCGACCGTGCCGTTGGCGAGCAGCGTCGGCGTCATGTCGAGCTTCACGCCGTATTCCTTGAACTGGATGCTGGTTTGGCCCAGACCCGTCGAGTACGCGTACGGAACCTCGCCGCCGACCAGGAACGTCGCCTGTTGGCCCGGCGTGGTGACGAGATTGGGCGCGCTGAGCTCGCGCGCGTGACCTTCCTGGATCAGCGCGTCGAGCGTGGGCGCGAGCCGCGTCAGGCGGAAGAACGGCGCGATGTTGAGGGCGCGGCCCGGAAACGCCGACTGGTTCCCTTCGACGGCGATGAAGCTGGGGTCGCCGATGATGAAGGCGTTCGGATTGCTCGGGTCGACCGTCGCGCCTTGGAGTCTGACGCCGAGCTGCTTGAGCGCGGTGTTGTCGACCTCGAGGATGTTGACCTTGATCCCGATCTGCGTCGTCGTGTCGGTCGCGAGCCGGTCGATGATCTTGCCGTCGGCGGCGAGGTACGGTCCGGCGAGACTGCGCACGCGCCCCAACGCCTGTTCGGCTTCGGTGCGGTTGCGGACCGCGCCGCCGACGACGACGTTTCCTTTGCCGTCGCCCTCGACGCGGACGCCGGCGAGCGCGGGGTTCGCGGCGAGCGCGCGGCGGACGTCGCCGAGCGGGTTCGCGATCGTCACGGTGTTGACGATCGAGACCTTCTTGTCTTTGGCGTACTGCGCGAAGCGGCCGACGATATCGTTGACGCGCGTCATCTGCGTCGAGTCGGAGACCGTTCCGCTGACCAGCACCGTCCCCGGCACCTGCGAGACGACGACCGACGGGATGTCGATGCTCTGACGGACGACCTGCTCGATCGACTCGAGCGACGTGTCGGTCACGACGACCTCGAAGTCGGCACGGCCGGTTGCCGTCCAGATCGCCACGGTCGTGCGCCCGGGCGCCTTCCCGTTGATCTCGAGCTGGTTGCCTGTGGGGACGACGCCGGCGATCGACGAGTTGCCGACGGCGACTCGCGTCATCCCGGGCGCGTTCACGATCGTCGACGCGCCGACGCCGATCGAGAGAAGCTGCGTCTGCGCGCCGGCGGGGATTCCCGCTAGCACGATCGAGACGGCGGCGAATGCGGCCGCGCGCGTTGAGAGCGAAGTCATCGCTCGCTATATGCCACGGCTTCGGCCGTTAACGCGTGAACGCAGCGCTGACGTTCGGCAAAGATTACCGCCGCGCTGTTAGACGCCCAGTCCCGTCTGGATAGAAGCCCAACGCCGAAACCACTCGGGAGCCGCACATGTCCTCGATCGCCCGCCTCGCATTCGCCCTCACCGTCATCGCCGCCACGGCCGCCCCCGCGGCCGCGGCGGACGCCTCGATCCCGCTCGCACGGGTCGCGGCTGACAACGGCTACGCCTATGCGTTCCTGGCCAGCGAGGGTGCGGTGTCCCTGTCGCGCCCCGGCATCGTGATCGTTCTCCGGGCGGGCCAACGCCTGTACCGGATCGGCGATCGGCTGGTGGCGGCCGACAGCGCTCCGGTGTTCGACGGGACGGATCTTGTCGTGACGCCGGCCGTCGCAGCAGTGCTGCGGCGTGTCGCGCAGGAGCACCCCTTGCCGCCGTCCTCGGCTATCATGCCCGAGCCGATGACGACGGCAACGGGAGCGCTCACGGTGGAAGCTCGGCCGGTCGCCGGTCGGGACGCGGTCGCGATTCGCGGCCGCGGACCGGCCGGGGTGCCGGTCACCGTGACCATCACCGGCGAGATCTCGCGAGATCTTCCGGCCGTGGTTATCGCCCGCGCTACGACCCGCACCGGTCCCGACGGCACGTTTGCCATGGAGATTGGGACCAGTGCGGGGCCGCCGCGGGGAAGCCGGATCGTCGCGACGGCGACGTCCGTACCGGGCGTCACGCCCGGCACGGCGAGCGTCGTCGTCGGCCAGACGACTCCCCAACTCGATTCGCCGCTCGACAAAACACCCCAATGACGGACGCGGCTGAGCTCCCCGAGCTCTTTCGCGCCCTGATCCACGACGAGAGCGCAGCGGCGCTCGTCGAGTACGGCCTCATCCTCATGCTGATCGCCGGAGTCTGCCTCGGTGTGCTCACGGCGATCGGGAACGGCCTGCAAGGCATCTGGACCAAACTCGCTGCGACCATTCACCCACCGTCCTGAAGGAAACTGCAAACCATGATCGACTCGCTCAACGCGATGCTCCGGGATGACGAAGGCGCGACGCTCGTCGAGTACTCGCTCGTCGTCGCCCTGATCGCCGGTGTCTGCATCGCGGTCATCGGCGCGCTCGGAACCAGCATCCAGGCGCTCTTCACGACCGTCGGCACCAAGGTTCAAAGCGCCAACAACGGCGTGCAGTAACGCACGCAGGCAGCTGCACCAATGATGCCGGGGACGCTGATCCTCGTAGGCGCCGCGTGCGCGGCGGCCTACACCGACCTCTCGCGACGGCGCGTCCCGAACGCACTGACGTTCGGGCTCGCGGCCGTCGCGATGGTCGCGGCTGCGGTCTCCGGTCCGGTCACGCTGCTGACGGCGTTCGCTCTCTACTGCTCGCTCATGCTCGCGGGGACGTTCCTGTTCGCCCGCGGCTGGATCGGCGGGGGCGACGTCAAGCTCCTCGCCGCTGGAGCGGCCTGCATCGGCTGGCCCGGCGCCCTGACCTTCCTTCTCTATGTCGGACTCGCCGGCGGCGTGCTCGCGCTCGCCGAGCTGGCGAGATCGCGCCGCCTTCGCGGTGCGATGCACGAGCTCGCGACCGCCGTCTACGTCGGCACGCTCCAGTACGGAGTGGTCCTCGACCCTGACCGCCGCAGGCTTCCCTACGCGCTCGCGATCGCGGCCGGCGCGCTCCTCC
>DASYFS010000052.1:0-24483 GCA_036498305.1 Candidatus Elarobacter sp.
TGAATGTCGGCGACGGCGATCGGGTCGATCCCGGTGAACGGCTCGTCGAGGAGCAGAAACGCGGGCTCGGTCGCGATCGCGCGCGCGATCTCGACGCGCCGCCGTTCGCCGCCGGAAAGCGAGTCGCCGCGCTGGTCGATGAAATCTTCGAGCCCGAACTCCGCGAGCAGGTCGGGGAGTCGCCGCTCGCGCTCACCCCTGGGCACGCCGTTCTGCTCCCAGATCAAGCGCACGTTGTCGCCGACGGAGAGCTTGCGAAAGATCGAGTTCTCCTGGGCGAGGTAACCGATCCCGGCCCGCGCGCGCTCGTGCATTGGCGCGCCGGTGATCTCGCGAACCCGGCCCTCCCGTTCGAGCGTGACGGTCCCGCCGTCGGGACGCACGAGGCCGACGACCATGTAGAACGTCGTCGTCTTTCCGGCGCCGTTGGGGCCGAGCAGCCCGACGACCTCGCCGCGTCGTACCTCGGCGCTGACCCCTTTGACGACGGTGCGCTCTCCGTACCGCTTGCGCAGGTCGCTCAGGACGATGCGATCGCTCACCCGCGGCTCCCGCTCCAAACCTTCACGTCGTGAAGGCGGACGTCGCCGTCGAGATGGTCGCCCGTCAATTGCAATCCGTTCTGTCCGGTCAGCACGACGTGGCCTTCGCCGCTGAGCCGCTCGGTGCGCGTGTCGTAGCGCAGGGTGTCACAGGTCAAAACTCCGCCGTCCGCGGTCCGCGCTTGAACGCCGCCGGTCATATCGATACTGTTGTCGCGTTGTTTCACGACGGCCTTCGGCGCGTCGGCGACCGTCGAGGAGCCGCTCTTGTCGACGAACGTCACGTGCGGGTGGTCGAGGACGCCGCTGCCGTTCGTCCCCCCGACCGCATCGCCGACGAACGCGAGCGCCTTGATCGTGTAGACCCTGCGGTTGCCTTTCGACCACGTCATCACGGCAGGCGTCCGCGCGTTCCCCTGGCCCACGATGTGGACCGGGACTTGGGTCGCGCTCGCCGGCGCGCCGCTCGCCGCACCGGCCACCGCCGAGGGCGAGGGCTGCGGTGCCGGGGCGCGGCTCGAACAGCCGATCAGGACGAGCGCCGCGAGCACGCCGGCCAGCTTACAGGGCATCGGTCCGTACTACGGCATATGCGAGCGTGACAACCTGGAGGGCTAACGCAAAGAAGATCACGATCGTGTTGATCCCGCAGTCGAGGAGCAGTGCCAGGAAGGTCGCGGCCAAGCAGTACGCCAGGACGCGCTGAGCTGGCGGCGCGGCGCGGGCGGCGCCGATCGCGGCTCGCAACAGGAGCGTGAAGGAGACGGCGAGCGTCACGACCGCGAGGATCCCGCCTTCGGCCGCGAAGGCGAGCGGTAGCGAGTGCGGATCGAAGGCGACCGGCGTCTGCGTCCCCGGCGCGTCTGGCGGACGGAGCTCGTCGTAGGTCTTCTCGAAGGCGAGCGGGCCGACGCCGAGCAGCGGGAACCGCAGGAAGGTCGTCCAGCCGGTCCGCCAGGCGACGACGCGGGCCTCGGTGTCGCGCGGGTTGTGATGGGTCGCCCCGGCCCAGGCGTCGAGCCCGATCCCGGCGAGCGCGATCACCAGCGCCGCCGCGAAGACCGCGCGCCGCCGGTCGAAGGCCGCGAAGAGCGCCACGGCGACAACGGCGCACAGCGCGCCCCAGCGCGAGAACGTCGCCCCGAGCGTCACCAACAGCAGGAGGGCCGTCACGGTGGCCAGCCGGTCGCGGCCCCGGCTGGTGACCGCGAGCGGGACGGCGACGCCGAGCACCCCGATCGCGAACGCCGCCAGCTCGTTGGCGTTCAAGAACGTCCCGATCGCGCGGCCGTTGTTGTAGGCGTAGATCTCCGGCGGTTGGCGGGTCACGACCATGACGAGCGCGACGACGGCCGCCGCGAGCGCCGACCAGAGGAAGGCGCGGACGACGGTCCGCACCGTCGCGGCGTCGGCGTCGCGCGCGAGCGCGAGCGCTGCCCCCCCCAGGCCCAGCACCAGCAGGCTGAACGGGATCCCGGTCGGTGGATCGAACCCGGCGAGCGACGAGATCAGGCACGCCGCCCCGGGCGAGAGGTACGCGAGCGTCATCGAGTCGCGGCGCGCAGAGCGCACGGCGGCCGGAATCGTGGCAACGATGGAGAGCAGCAGGACGAGCGCGATGACGAGCGCGACCGGCGCCGGGACGTGCGGGGTCGGCGGCCGGTTCGGATCGAGCGCGATGAGCAGACCGTAGAGCGGGATGATCGCACCAAGGACGATCAGCCCGAGATTCGAGAGACGCCTCATGCCGCCAGCGCGACGATCGCTTCGGCGATCGCCTTCGCGCCGCCGGGCCCGCCCATCCGCTCGCGCCCGGTCGCGCCCATCCGCGCGCGGCGGTCGGGGTCGGCGAGGAGTGCGGCGAGCGCCCCGGCGGCAGTCTCGGGATCGCCGGGAACGACCGCGAGGGCGTCGCCGAGCAGACCGCGCTGGCGCTTGCGATACCAGGCGTCGCGCGGTGCACCGTCAAGCTCGAGCGCGACGACCGGCAGTCCTTCGGCGGCAGCGGCCTCGTTCGCCGTCCCGCTCTGTCCGAGCGCGATCGTCGCACCGTGCAGCAGCGCGCCGAGGTCTCCGTGCCACGGCCGCAGGCCGCCGCGCTCGAGCGCCGGCGCGAAGCGTGCCGGCTCGAGGTTGGGCGCGATCGAGAGCACCGCGTCCAGCGGACCGGTGCGCGCGCGCAGCGCGGCGACGGCGTCGGCGAGGCGCAGCGCGTCGGCGTAGGCGCGCTCGCGCGAGCCGGGCAGGAGCGCCAGCCGCTGCGGCGCCTCCCACGTCACGCGCCCTGCGCTCGCCAGCAGATCGACGATCACGTTCCCCGGCGCTTCGGCGGCAACGCCGCGGCCCCGCAGCGCGGCCGCGGTCGCCGCGTCGCGCACGAAGATGCGCTGCGCGGCCGCGATGATGCGCCGTTCGCCGCTACCGTAGCCGGCGACGTAGACGCTCTTCGCCGTCCCCACGTACGCGAGCGGCGAACCGGCGAGGCGTGCGAGCGCGCACGCGTACGCGTCGCCGACCGCGACGACCGCGGCGTAGCGGCCGCGCGCGGCGCGCAGAAAGCCCGCTTGGCGTGCGAACAAGCCCAAAAAGCCGGCACCGAGATCGCGCGCGAACGCGCGCACGTTCCCCATCGCGACCAGCCCGCCCGACGGCATCGCGCGCTGCGGCCCGACCTCGCGCAGCCCGTCGCCGCCGAGCCGGTCGCCGACGAGTCCGATATGATCGGTTCCCAGCGGCGCGAGCGCGCGCACCTCGGTCGCGATCCGCGTCGCGATCGCGGCTTCGCCGTGACCGTTGGTCACGAACAGGACGCTACGCAACGAGCGGCTCGAGCGCGAAGCCGGCGATCCGCGCGCGTCCGGCGGCGTCCTTGACCAACTCGGTGCGCGAGGCGTAGGCGCCGTACGGCCCCGCGTGCACGATCGGGATCCCGTTCACCAGCTCGGGGTCGAAGAGCGTGTCGTGGCTGTGACCGCCGAGGATCACATCGAGTCGCGGAACGGCCTGCGCGAGCCGGCGGTCGTGGCGCAGGCCCAGATGCGAGAGCGCGATCAGCGTCGTGCCGTCGGGCGTGGTCGCGGCGATCCGCGTCGCGGCCGCGCTCGGATCTTCGAAGCGCCAGCCGAAAAGGCGTTCCCACGGCGAGCCCGGCGGATACTGCACGACCAGCAGCCCGAAGAAGCGGATCGTCCACGGCGTGCCGTCGTCGCCGGTGCGCACCAGCGTCACGTCCGGGACGAACGGGACCGCGCGGCCGCGCGCGTCGGCGAGGTTCGCGCACACGAACGGATGCCGCATCTGCGCGGCGCGCGCGCGCACGGCAGCCTGCACGTAGTGGAACTCGCGATTTCCCATCGCCTGCACGTCGACGGCGGCGCGGTCGAGCTCGGCGATGATCGGCTCGCGACGGTGAAAGACGGTCTGCGAACCGCGCAGGCTGTCGCCGCAGTCGACGTAGAGACCCGGTGCCTGCGCGCGCAGCGCCGCGAGCGGCCCGGCGAAGTGACGGCGGTCGTGCAGGTCGCTGGTGTGGTAGATCCGCATCAGCCCGCCGCGGGCTGCACCGCGGCGACGGGCCGGCTCTCGGCGACGGTGCGCAGCACCCAATCGGCGTTGCGCTGCAGCGCATCGGGCGGACCGAGCGCGGTGCGCAGCCGCTCGTAGCCGTCGTGCTGCGCCGACGGTTCCGCGAGCAGCGCGAGCGCGGCGTCGCAGAGCGCGGCCGGCGTCGCCGCTTCCTGGATCAGCTCGGGGATGACCGGCTCGTCGAGGACGAGGTTCGGAAGCGTGATGTACGGCCGCTTGTAGATGCGGCGCGCGATCTTCATCTGCGCCTCGGAGAGGACGTAGAGCGCGACCGCCGGCGTCTGCACCAGCGCGGCTTCGAGCACCGCGGTACCCGAGGCGACGATCGCGACGTCGGCGTCGCGCAGCACGCCGCGCGTCTCGCGCGCGATCTCGACGGGGAGCGGCGAGCGGAACGAGAGCAGGTGCTCGACGTGGCGCTGCGCTTCGTCGTCGACTGCGACGACCACGGCGCGCATGTTGGGACGCACTTCGCGAATCCGCGCGACGGCGTCGAGCAGCCGCGGCATATGCCGCTCGATCTCGCCGCTGCGGCTCCCCGGGAGCAGCGCGAGGACGCCGCCGTCGGCGGCGGCGAGCGGGCGCGGCGCGCGCGCCGGGATCGTCGAGACGAGCGGGTGGCCGACGTATCCGATCGGCAGCTTCAGGCTGCGATAGAACTCCGCTTGATGGCGGAAGAGCGTCAGCGGATCGCACAGCGCCGCGACCGCCCGCGCGCGCTTCGGATCGTCGAGCCACGCCGCCGGCGGCGCGTAGTAGACGATCGGGCGCCGAAGCCCGAGGCGCCGCAGCAGCCACGCCAAGCGCAGGTTGAAGGCGCCGAAATCGACGAGCACGACAACGTCGGGCGGGTTCGCGCGAATCCGCAGCGCCAGCTTGACGCACGCGGTGAGCAGCTTCGGGATCTTCCCGAGCGCCGCGAACACGCCCATCGAGGCCCAGCCGCGCGTGCGGCGCACGATCGTGACGCCGGCGCGCTCGAGCCGTTCGCCGCCGACCCCTTCGGCGTCGACGTGAACGCGGGCGCGCAGCGCGCCGAGCAGCTCGGCGGCGACGAGCTCGCCCGATGCCTCTCCGGTGCTGAAGAACACGCGCATCGCGGCGGCTCCCTACTTCAAGATCCCGCGTTCCGAGTCGGCCTCGAGAAACGCGAGCAGCTCGCGGCCCTCATCGGTCTGCACCGTCTCGCGCAGCGCGGCGATCGCCTGCGAGACGTTGCGCTCGGAGCGGTAGAGAATCTTGTACGCTTCTTTGAGCTCGGCGAGGACGTCGCGCGAGAAGCCGTGACGGCGCAGCCCGACGGTGTTGAGACCGTAGACCGCGGGCGGGTTGCCGTCGGTGAGGAAGTACGGCGGGACGTCGCGCCCGATCTTCGTGTAGCCGCCGACGAACGCGTACTTGCCGACCCGCACGCCTTGGTGGACGCCCGCCATACCGCCGATCCCGGCGTAGTCGTCGACCTGCACCTGACCGGCGAGCTGCGCGAGGTTCGACATCGTGACGAAGTTGCCGATGCGGCAGTTGTGCGCGACGTGAACGTAGGCGAGCAGCAGCGAGTCGTTGCCGACCGAGGTCACCGAGTTCGGCCCCGTCCCGCGGTGGATCGAGACGTACTCGCGGATCACCGTGCGCTCACCGATCGTGGTGAAGGCGATCTCGTCGTCTTCGGCCTTGCGGTCTTGCGAGGGCGCGCCGATCGAGCAAAACGGGTGGATGACGGCGTCGGCGCCGATCGTCGTGCGCCCGTTGACGACGACGTGTGCGAGCAGCTTCGCCCCGGCGTTGATCGTGACGTGCTCGCCGACGACGCAGTACGGTCCGACCTCGGCGGTGCGCGCGAGGTTGGCGTTGGGGTGCACGATCGAGCTCGGGTGGATCACAGGTGGAGCACCGTCGCGTCCATCGCGAACGCCGAGGGATCAACGCTGATCGAGAACGTCAGCTCCGCGGTGACGACGATCGCGCCGTCGACCGACGCTTCGCAGGCGACCCAGCCGATGTTCAGCTTCGTCTTGACGACGCGCGCTTCCATGTCGAGCCGGTCGCCCGGAACGACCGGGCGTTTGAACTTCGCCTTGTCGATCGCGGCCAGATACGGGACCTTGCGCGCCATGTCGCCGGGCTGCAGGATCGTCGTGCCGCCGAGCTGCGCCAGCGCCTCGATCATGTAGACGCCCGGGAACAGCGGATTGCCGGGGAAGTGCCCGGTGAACATCGGCTCGTTCGCGGTGACGTTCTTGTAGCCGCGCGCGCGCACCATCGGCTCGAGCTCGGTGATGCGGTCGATCAGCAGCAGCGGGTAGCGGTGCGGCAAGATCTTCATGATCTCGCGCACGTCGAGTTGCGCCATCGCCGCTACGACGTCGCCGCGGCGGTCGCGTCGCTGCTCGCGGGGCGCAGTTCGCGCACCGCCGTGCAGTGCAGCTTGTGGCCGCTCTTGATCGCGATCACCTCGCACTGCGGGTATGCGCCGAGCAGCGCGAAGTCGCCGACCAGGTCGAGGATCTTGTGCCGGACCGGTTCCGTCGGGCTGCGCAGCGGCTCGAGCGGACCGTCCGCGCCGAAGACGGCGGCGTTCTCCAGCGTCCCGCCCTGCGCCAGGCCGCGCTTGAGCAGCGCCTCGACCTCGTGATAGAAGCCGAAGGTCCGGTTCGGCGCGACCTCGGCGCGATAGAGCTCGGGCGTGATCTCCACCTCGGCGTACTGCGCCCCGATCGGCGCCTCGTACTCGACGGTCATCCGCACGCGGAAGCTCGATGCGGGGGTGACGACGAGCAGCTTCTCGCCGTCGCGGAAGACGTGCGTTTCGGTCGGGATCCAGCGCACCCGGGGCTCGCGCAGGGTCTTCGTTCCGACCGCTGCGATCGCGTCGCAGAAGACCTTGGCGCTGCCGTCGGCGACCGGGATCTCCGGACCGTCGACCACAATCAGCGCGTCGTCGATCCCCGAGCCGAGCAGCGCCGAGAGCAGGTGCTCGACGGTCGAGACGCGGTGCTGCCCGATCCCGACGACCGTGGCGCGGACCGTCTCGACGACGTACTCGGCGAGGGCCGGGAACTCGACGCCGCCGGGGAGCCGGAAGCGGAGGCCGTGGCCGGCCGGCGCCGGGCGAATCGCCACCCGGGCCGGGACCCCCGTATGGAGCCCGACCCCCTCAAACGCGATCTCGTCGCGGAGCGTCGTCTGGTACTGCACGTCGGGGGTTCGGCTTCGGCGGACCGGTCGCGCGAAGCCTTCGCCCGCTCCTGCGCCCGCCCGCTTCACCGGTCGCGCTTCTCGAGCGCGTCGATACGGTCGAACAGGGTCGGCAGCCGCCGGATGTAGGCCTGCAGGCGCACCTCGTCGCGGTGGTTCTGGGCCGGCCGCCCGGTGACGAACGCCCCGTCGGGGACGTCGCCCCACACGTGCGAGGCGCCGCCGATCGTGACGCGGTTGCCGATCGTGATGTGGCCCTTGAACATCGTCGCGCCGGCGACGCGGACGTAGTCGCCGATCGTCGTCGTCCCAGCCAGCCCGGCGAACGCCGCGATCGCGGTGTGCTGCCCGATCCGGGCGTTGTGGCCGATCTGGCACAGGTTGTCGATCTTCGTCCCGTCGCCGATCGAGGTCACCCCGGTCTGCGCGCGGTCGACGCAGGTGTTCGCGCCGATCTCGACGTCGTCGCCGAGCGTCACGTTGCCGACCTGGGGGATCTTCAACAGCTTCCCGTCGAGGAACGCCCAGCCGAAGCCGTCGCTCCCGATCACCGCCCCGGCCTGCAGCACGACGCGGTCGCCGGCGCTGCAGCGGTCGGCGACGTACGCGCGCGGGTGGAAGGTGCAGCCCGCGCCGATCCGCACGTCGTCGCCGATCACAACCCCGGCGAAGAGGACGCTGCCGGCACCGATCACCGATCGTGCGCCGACCGTGACGTGCGGGCCGATCCAGACGTCGGCGCCGAGTTCGGCGCTGGGGTCGACCGCGGCGGTCGGGTGGACGAACGGGCCCTGCGGCCGCGGCGGCTCGAGCGACGCGAGGAGCGCGGCGAGCGCGACGCGCGCCGCCGGGACGACCAGCAGCGGCTTGCGGTAGCTCTCGCCGCCGTCGACGAGCGCGTCTTCGGTGAGGATCGCGCCGGCCTTCGAGCCGAGCGCGGTGCGCAGGTAGCGCTCGTCGACGGCGAACGTCAGCGCGCTCCCGTCGGCTTCGTCGACGGCGGCGATCCGTTCGACCGCGAAGCTCGCGTCGCCGACGACACGGCCGCCGGTGCGCTCGGCGAGCGCCCCGAGCGTCCCGATCACGGCGCCGGTGTCGCTTTCTCTTCGATCTTGAGGATCTTCTCGACGTCGGGGGTGATGTCGACGCCGCCGAAACCGACGTACTGCCGGGTGAAGACGTAGGTGAGGTTCTTCTGCGCCGCGATCTGCTTCGCGGCATCGGTGACGTCGGAGGTCAGCTCCTGCTGGTTCTGCACGAAGCGCGCCTGCAGCTCCGCGCGCATCCGCTGCTTGTCTCTCTCCGAGCGCTTCGAGCGTTCGATCGACTGCGCGTCGTTCGCGAGCTGGTTCTGATAGTTCTGGAACTTCGGCCAGTTGGCGGTGATGCGCTGTTCGTCGACGAGCCCGATCTGGGGCCCGCTCCCGCCGCCGCCGCCGTTGCAGGCGCAGAGCGAGGCGAGGAGGAGCGCGGCGATGATGGTCGGTTTCATGCGTTTATTCGTGCAGGCTTTCGATGTCTTTGAGAGCGTCCGGCGTGAGGTCGACGCCGCCGGCGGGAGCGACGACGTCGCTGAGGACGACCGCGATCCCGCGCTGCTGCGCGATGACCTTCACCTCGCGGTCGATTTGGGCGGTGATCTGCGTGTAGAGATCCTCGCGCTTTTTGCGCAGCTCGAGGACTTGGGTTTGCGCGCCGCGTTGAGCGGCGACGTCGACGCCGTGCAGCTCGGCGTAGCGGCGCGAGAGATCCTCGCGCTTCTTCTGGAAGTCGGCGATGGTCGTCTTCGCGTCGTCCTGGAAACGCTTCTGATAGTCGTCGTGCAGCTGCTGAATGCGGGTGCGCAGCGCGGGCGGCAGGTTGGGATTGACCTGCTGGTAGGGACGTCCGCCGACGGTCGTATTCTGGATGACCGGGCCGCCGATCCGCCGCACCTGGCTCGCCAGCGTCTGCTGGCGGCTCGTGAGCGAGCCGACCGAACGCTTCTGGATCGCAGCGACTTGCTGGTTCAGCTCCTTTTGCACCTCGTCGTGGAGCTGCGCCTGATACGCCGAGAGCGTCTGCTGATCACGGTTGTGCTGCGCCGCGACGGCGTCGGCTTCGCGCCGATCCAGCACGGCGAGCTGCTTCTGAGCGTCCTCGCGCGCGGCGTCGTCGAGCGCGAGCGACGAGAGCTTCGTGCGCAGCGCGAGCCGCTGCCCGGCGTCCTCACTGCGCATCTGAAGCTGAATCGCCTGCTCTTTGCCCTGCAACTCGTCGGCACGCGCGCGGTACTGGCGCTCCGCCTTGTCGGCCAGCGCCTTCTGCAGCGCGGCGATCTGCTTGCGGTCTTGATTCGCCAACGTCGTCCGGTAAGCGTCGAAATCGCGCTGCGCCTGCGCCGCGACGCTGCCTTGCTGCTGCCGCGCCGTCGCGTCGAGCGAGCCCGCGATCTGCGAAGCGCTCGAGCCGCCGATCCCGGCGCCGCGCAGCGCGGCGGCGATCGCGTCGGCCTCCTGCTGCTGATACTGGCGCTGCTTCTGGTCGAGCAGCTTCTTGGTGCGGTCCGCCGCGTCGTTGAGCTCTTTCTCGAGCGCCTTCTCACGGCCGCGCAGCGTCGGATCGACCGCGACGGCGCGCGGCGTCGTCTCGGTCAGATCGAACGCGTCGATGCTGCGATCGTAGCGCGCGAGCTGCTCGTAGAGCGGGTGCTTCTGCACCAGCTCCTCCATGCGAACGTACCCGACGGCGCCGGTCCCCGGCACGACGGTCGACGTCGTGCCCGTGCCGTGCGCGCACGACGCGAGGGCTGCGGCCGCGAGCAGCGCCGCCCGGCGGATCATTTCAGCTTGGCGGTGACGTCGCTGGTGATGTCGGTGCCGCCGAACACGACGTTCCCGCGGTCGACGACCAGCACGAGCCCCTTCGCCTTGGCGACGTCGGCGATCGCGCTGCGCGTCGTGTCGATCATCGGCTTGAGCGAAGCGTTCTGCTTGTCGTCGAGCGTCTTGCGATAATCTTTGAGGACCGCGTCGCGATCCGCGTTGGTCTTCGCCGCTTTGAGCTTGTCGGCCGCGGCCTTGTCCTGATCGGCCTTGAACTTGAGGAAGTCGTCGGTCGCGGCTTTGACCTTCGGGGTCTGATCGATCGCCTGCTGATCGACGTAGCCCACCTTGGAGGGCGGCGGCGTCGAGACCGGCGGGACGGGTTCGCCGACGCCGGTGAGCAGGTCGCGCACGTTCCCGGTGATGTCCTGACCGCCGAAGACGACGATGCGCCGGTCGACGACGATCGTGAGGTTCTTCGAGGAGGCGACCGAGGCGATCGCGGTCTGCGCGCGCTGCAGCAACGGTCCGAGCACCTGGCGCTGCTTGTCCGCCATCTTCTTCTGGTACTCGCCGGCGAGCTGCTGCTGCTGCGATTGGGACGCGTGCGCGGCGCGGCTCGCGAACTGCTTCTGCAGCGACTGCCCGTAGTCGTAGAGCTGTTTGTTGGCCGAGGCGAACGCCGGCAGCGCCGCGATCGCGCTCTGGTCGATCGCGCCGATGTCGGTCACGTCCGTCGCACCGATCGCGGGCGACGCGAGGAACGCCGCGGCGAGGGCGAAGGCGAGCGCGGCGCCGCGGCCGCGCGTAGGTTGAGTGGTCATGTGGGTCCTAGAAGCTTTGTCCGATGCCGAACGAGGTGTGCGTGCCGTTGCTGCCCTTCGCGAAGTCGAGGCGCAGCGTGTGCAGGCCGAGCTGCGGGACGTCGAAGCGCAAACCGACGCCGACGTCACCACGCCAGGTGTACTTGTCGAGGTTGAGGGTCGTCGAACCGTCGTTCGAGACCCCGCCCCGGATGCGGGTCGCGCCGGACTCGGCGAACGTCACGATCGCGAACTTGCGGTCGGACGTCAGCGGGATGCGGAGCTCGGCCTGACCCAGCAGGATGTCGGTTCCATAGGCGGGGTCGGTGTACCCGCGCAGGTTCTGGTCGGAGAAGATGAAGAGCTTGTTGGTCGGGATCGCCCCGGTCGTCGCGCCGACCCAGCCGTGGAGGCCGAACGTCATGTTCTTCGCGACCGGGAAGAACTTCGCGGCGTCGACCTGCATGATCGAGTAGTTGAACGCCGAGCCGAAGCTGTGCGAGCTGAGCTCGTCACTCACGGTGAGGTTGACGCCGCGGCGCGGGTTGAACACGTCGTCGCGCGAGTCCGCCCCGAAGCCCAGGACGAAGCTGCGCAGCGAGTAGGTCTGATTCGAGTTGAGCTGCGCGATCGACGGCGCGGTGATCCCCAGCGCGTTGTTGAGCGTGCCGCAGCTGCTGCTGCCCAGGATGCTGCCGCTCGACGAGCAGGTGTTGGACCCCAGCACGTTCTGCGGGTTGGGGAAGAAGTAGCCCGGCGGCAACGAGGCGGTGGCCGCGACCGACTGGACGTTGATCCCGCCCTGGACCTTGAAGATATCCGTCAGGCGGCGGCCCAGCGTCAGCGAAGCGCCGGTGCCGCGCGAGCCGTAGGTCGAGACGATCCCGTTGACGAGCTGGTTGCTGGTCGAGTTGATGATCTCGACCGGGAACGGCTGCCCCGCCGGCGGGCACTGCAGCACCGACGTCGTGGTGCCGAAGCCCGGCGTCGTCGTCGGTGCGCCGACCGAGCCGACCGTTCCGCCGCTCCCGAGGCACGCCGCGTAGACCGGATAGAAGTTCGTCTGCTGCTGGGTGAAGACGGTCGCGCCGAGGCTGTAGCGCTGCGAGGCTTCCGTCTTGCCGAGATACGGGACGGTGAACGAGAGCGACGCGTCGCTGACGCGCGAGCCGCGCTCGAGGCGGATCGAACCGCCGTTCCCGGTTCCGTTGATGTTGTTTTCCTGATACGAGAGCGTCCCGGTGAGCCCGGTCCCGGTGAGGCCGCCCGAGTAGCCGGCGCCCAGCGACGCGGTACCGGTGCGCTGCTCCTTGACCTGCCAGTTCAGCGTGACCAGACCCGGGCGCTTGGGATCGGGGCCGGGCTTGGCCTGGAAGTCGATCTTCTCGAAGAACCCGAGGTTGTTGAGGCGGTCGTAGTCACGCCGCAGCCCGCTGTCGGTGACGACCATCCCGGGCCGCAGGCGCAGCTCGCGGCGGATGACGTCGTCGTGCGTCTTGGTGTTCCCGGTGATCTCGATCGCCCCGACGCGCAGAACGCTGATCGAGTAGCGGACGTCGGCGGTGCCGGCCTTCTGGTCGATCGAGGCGGGGTCGACGCCGGCTTCGACGTCTCCGATCTTGAGGTCGTACTTCTCGTAGAGCGCCTTGAGCGAGTCGTAGTCCTTGTCGCGCTGCTGCTCCGAGTACGGGCTCCCCGGCTTCGTCACCAGCGCCCCGATGATCAGGGCCGGCGGCAGGACGGGGTCGGCGTCGGGCGGCGGCGTGATGATGATGTTGCGGACCGTCAGGCCTTCCTGGATCGTCAGCGTCAGCACGCCGTCGGGCGTGATGTTGACGTCGGTGACGTGCGAGGGAAGCTGGCCGCCGAAGCCGATCTTGTCGTAGTAACTGTTGATCTTGAGGACGTCTTGCTGATAGGTCTTGATGTTGAAGACCTGGCCGGGCGCGGTGTCCATCAGCGCGAGCAGCGTGTCGGCCGAGACGCTCTTGTTGCCGGCGAAGCGGATCGAGGTGACGACCGGGTTCTCGATGACGCGGAAGGTCACGGCGACGCCGTCGGGGCGCTGCTTGATCACCGGGGGCGCCTGATCGGCGAAGAAGCCCATGTCGGCGATCGCGCGCAGGTCGGCCTGCACCTTGGCGGGATCGAACGGATCGCCTACCTTGGTGGAAAGGACGGCCAAAATACGATCGGTCGGGACGTGCGCGTTTCCGGTGACGGAGACCGCAACGACCGTCGGCACGGCGGGCGCGGCATAAGCCTCCGGCGCGACGAGGGCGAGGAACGCAAACACGGCGAGCACGAAGCGCGACGTGCGGCGGAGCCGATGGATCAAGCGGTAGACGTCCTTCGTGACGGAGGGGTGACCCCGGGCGCCGTGGGCGACCGCCGGGCTACTAATGGCGGGTTAACGCGCACTCGGCCGCGCCCGTTCCCGGACCCTGGGTACGACACGCCCCTCCGGCCGCCCCGCTACGGGTACTTGCGCACGACGACGAAGGTGAACCCTCCTCGCCCGTACAGCGGCTGGATGCCGCGCACGCGCTGGAGCGTCCCCAGCGCGTTGGTCAGCGTCTGGTAGCCGTTCGCCTGGAAGTAGTTGAACGAGATCGAGGTGATCGCGTCGGGGCGCGCGGTGAAGCCGAGCTGCGTGCGGATCGGGTACGAGAGCGTCTGCCCGAAGCTGGCGTAGACGTCGCGCTTGCCGATCTGCTTGAGCGCGCTGTAGCCCAGGCCGCCGCCGTAGTCGACCGTCAGCTCGAAGTCCGTTAGGTTGATCGCGTTGATCAAGACGCGCTCGACGGGCGCGAGGAAGCGCTGCGTCAGCTGGCCGTTGAGGATCGAGAACGCCTCTTGGTTGAAGTTGATCACGCCGGTCTGATACGGCGTGACGCCGGGCGGGAGCAGCGCGTTCGACTCGCCGGGCGCGCCGCGCAGCGTCGTACCGTTGTCGGCCTGGCCGAAGTTGACGGCACCGAACAGCGAGGCGTCGAGCAGCAGCCCGACGATCTGTTCCTGCGAGTACGGCGGGCTCGACGAGAACGTGATCCCCTGCCCCTGCGCGAACTCGTCGGCCGGTCCCGAGACCGTGACGGTGATGTCGGCGCTGCCGACCGCGTTGCGCGTGGGATCGGGATCCGGGTTGACGACGTGCGCGTACGCGCGCAGGTCGATGTTCGGGACGACGCCTTGGTTCGGATCGAACCGCACCACCGCTTGCTGAACGCGGAACGCTCTGTTGTAGGTCGAGAAGACGCCGCCCGGCGTCGCCGAGAGCACGCCCGCGAGCCGCGGCTGCGCGAGCGTTCCGGTGAGGTCGAGCGTGCCGGTCGCGCCGATGTCGATGTTCGACGACTGGATGCGGACGTTTTTTCCGGCCGTCGCCATCAGGTTGAAGGCGAGGTCGAACGGCGGCGCGGCGCTCGCGCCGGTCCCGCCGCCGCCCGCCGCCGCGCGGTAGATCGCGGCGAACGGGATCGACGCGTTCGAGAGCGTGAGGTCACCCGAAAGGATCGGGATCTGCGGCCCGCTCGCGAGCGTCATCGCGCCGTTGACCGTGCCGCGGCCGAACTGCGCGTTGTCGATGCGCGCGTTGTGCGCGTTGAGCGCGATCGAGTACCCGCTGGTATGGATCCCGGGGAACGGCAGATCGAGCCGGCCGCTGCCGTCGAGCGTCCCGGTGCCGAGGTTCGCGTGCAGCGCCTGCAGCGCAACGCTCGTTCCGCCGAACGACAGCTGCGCGTTGGCGCGCGTGATCCCCGCACGGTCCCAATCGGAGACGTACGAGCCGCCGGCGAGGTTGACCGTTCCGGCGACGCGCGGCGAGCGCATCGTCCCCTCGATCGAGACGCGGCCGTCGACGGTCCCGCCGAGCTTCGTCGGCGGCCCGGGGACGAACGGCGCGAACGGTGCGAGGTCGAGGCCGTTGAGCGCGAGCGTGAACGAGAGCGGCGCGGTGGCGGTGAGCCCGAACGGCTGCAGCCGCACCGGGAGCAAGCCGGTGACGAGGATGTTGCCCTTCGCGAACGTCGCTTCGGCGTCGTTGACGGTCAGGGTCGAGCCGTCGTAGGCGACGCTGCCGAGGACGCGCGGGATCGCGAGCGTCCGGTAGCGGCCGTTGGTGATCTCGAAGCCGACCGTCGCCCGCGGCTTCGCGAACGTCCCCGAGATGCGCGCGTCCGCTTGTCCGGAGCCGGTGAGGTCGAGCTTCGGACGTTTCGGGAAGAGCGACGTGAACGCGGTCTGGATGTTCGGCGCCTGCGCGTGGACGGAGAGCGCGAGCGGATCGCTCTTCGTGAAGCCGACGGAGCCGTCGAGGCCGAAGTTCGCGAAGCCCAGGTCGAGCGTCGAGTTCGAGAACGCGATCCGCGCGCCGTCGCTGCGCGCGTGAACGATGCCGGTCTTCACCGCGTAGCCGTAGACCGAACCGTTCGCGAGCGAACCGTCGGCGGCGAGCTGCAAACGCGGATAGCGTCCGGCGATCGTCGCATTGGCGTCGACCTGGCCGAGCAGCGGCGCGGTGATCCCGAACGGCGGCAGCCAAGTCGCGAGATCGACGTGCTGCGCGTGGAGCGCCACGTTGTAGCGGCCGTCGCGGAAGGCGTCGATCGCGTTGCCGCGCGCCGGCGCGACGGTCCCGTTCGCGCGCAGCGCCCCCTTCGCGCCGCCGACGTTGAGCGCGCCGCTGATCGTGCCCGCACGCTGCGACCACACCGCGTCGGTCGTGCCGAAGGCGAACTGGCGGTAGCGGAAGCCGCTCAAATCGACGCGGCCGGTGCTGCGCGTGCTCGCCCCGTCGTTGGCGACCGAGAACGCGACCGGACCGGTCCCCGCGAACGTGTCGGCTTGATCGAAGTAGTCGTTGAAATCGGCGAGGTTGGCGCTGGAGCTCTTCATGTCGACGGCGAAGGCGCGGCGCGCGATCGAGACGTCGGCGGCGACCGCCGCGCGCGTCGAGCCGACGCTGACGAGACCGTTCTGCGCGGTGAAGGCGCTCGGCGTGATCGCGACGTCGGCGCGCGCGTTGCCGAAGTTCAAACCGTTGTACGACCCTTCGGGGACCTGCATCGTCCCGGCGACGACGGGGTGCGCGCCGGCGCCGCCGACGTGCATCTGCGCGGCGAAGCTCCCGTACAGCCACTTCACCGGAAGCCGCATCGTGTGCGACATCTGCGCGACGTCACCGATCGGAACGTTCGCGGTGAGGTCGAACGCGTTGACCTTCCCAACCTCGTCGATGCGCCCGTCGAACTCGCCGTAGGTCGTGCCGAGCGCCGCGATCCCGTTGCGGACCTGCGCCGTCGTCCCCGCGTACGCGAGATCCGCCGAGCCCGTCACCGGATAGCCGGCGGCGACGCCGTTGTCGACGGCGAGGAAGCCGTCGAAGCGCGGCCCGCCGCGGAGATCGGCGACGCCGAACATCGCGAGGTCGCCGCCCTGCAGCGGGAGCCCCGCGCCGCGCAGCGCGCTCACCGGAACCTGCGGCGCCGAGACGAGGAACGGTCCGCCGACGTCGGCCGCGACGGCGCGGCCGCCGCCGATCGAACCGTCGGCGGCCAGGATGCGCAGCGACTTCCCTTCGACGGCGAGCGTTCCGGCGACGCGATCGACCGCGACCCCGCGGATCGAGCCGCCGTTGAAGTCGGCGCCGGTCGTCTGCACGAGGATCCGCCGCTGAGCGACCGTCGCGCGAACCGGCCCGTGTACGCCGCCGTGGGCACTGGGGTCGGCGAGGAACGGGCGCAGCTGCTCGAGGCTCCCGTCGTAGTTGCCGTCGAGCGCGAGGACGCCGCCGCCGTAGCCGCCTTCGCCGGCGAAGCGCCCGAGCGGGCCGTCGACGGTGAGGTCGGTCATCCGCACGTCGGCAAACGTTCCGGCGAGCGTCACGCGGCCGTTGCCGATGTCGTAGCCGACCGCGCGGATGTTCCGGCCGCTGATCGTCCCGGCGAGCGCGAACGTCGACGGCGTGCCGCCGGCGGCGAGGTCGCCGTCGACGGTCCCGGAGATCGGCGGCAGCCCGGGGACGACGGCGCCCGGGAGCGCGGCGACGGCGCGCACGTCGGCGAGGCGGAAGTTGCGCAGATGCAGCCAGCCCGCCGACGCCGAGATCGGGCGCGCGAGCTCGAAGGCGCCGGCGAGCGACTCGCCGTCGACGCGGCCGAACGAGAACGGGCCGAACTCGCCGACGCCGTACTGGTTGACCGAGAACGTTCCGGCGCCGGAGGTGTTGCCGACCGCGGCGAGCGTGCCGCGCACGTTGAAGCCTTGCTTGAGCGGCTCATCGAAGAGCGCGACGCCGTCGATCGTCGCGTCGGGTGCGATCGCGTTGGTGTACGGCAGCGACGAGCCCGCGCCGTGCGCGGCGAGCGCGAAGCCCATCGTCGTTCCGTCTGCCGTGAAGTCTGCGCTGCCGCCCATCCGGAGCGCGACCGCGCCGTAGTGCGCGGTCACGCCGCCGAGCAGGAGCGAGGAGTTATAGTAGTCGGCGATTCCCTGCGGTGCGTCGATCGGAAAAGCGCCGTACCACAGCCGGCCGGCGTCGAACCAGGTGCGGATCAACGGCTTCGCAAGCTGCGCGGCGAGCAGCGTCTCCAAGTGGATCCCGCCGCGCACCGGCAACTTCGCGGTGAACCCGAACAGCGCGCGCAGCGCGGCGAGGTCGCCGTCTCCGGTCAGACCCATGCGAAAGCGCGGCGTTCCGAGCAGATCGAAGATCACGCCCTTCCCGTGCATCGGGACGCCGGCGACGCTCGCGGTGATCGCGTTGGTCGAGAGCGCGCCGTCGGTGAGAACGAACGTCCCGTCGAGGTCGCGGACCGGCCGCGAGAGCGACGGCAGCGTGATCCGGCCGCCGCGGAGGACGAACCCGCCGCCGCTGCGGTAGGTGAAATCGGTCCCGGGTTTTCCGACCGCGTAATAGCTCGCGCTCACGCCGTCGATGACGCCGTCGTCGAAGCGCACCGCGCGCGAGTGCACGATGAAGCCGAGCACGCCGCGCAGCGGCAGCTCCCGCGCACGGACCCGCGTCAGCGCGAAGCCGCGCGTCACGTCGATCAGGGAGCGGGCCGAGAGCGGAAAGCGTTCGACCGGACCGCCCGCGGCGCGCCGGCCGACGAGGACGCCGGTCGCGCTCGCCGTCGTGCGCGCGTCCGACTTCACCGATGCGTCGACCGTCAGGTTGACGATCGTCTGATAGGCAAGGTCCGGCTGGAGCGGCGCGGCGTCGACCAGGCGAATCACGCCGTTGCGGATGCGCGCGGTGAAGAACAGTGGCGCTGCGGCCCGCTTCGTCGCCGGCGGCGGCGCGGCCGACGTTCCGCCGGGACGGTTGAACGTGAGCGAACCGTCGGCGTGGCGCGTGATGGTGAGGATCGGCTTCTGCGCCGAGATCGCGGCGAAGCCGAAACGGTGCTCGCCGCCCGGGAAGATGTCGCGCAGCGCGTACTGCACGTCGACGCGCGCGGCGTCGAAGATCGGGTCGCCGTTCTTGATGACGTGGACGTCGAAGAAGCCCGCGGTCGTCGTCCCGATGTGTTGGTCGCCGAAGCGGACCTCATAGCCGGTCGCGGTCGAAACGACCGCCTCGATGACCCAGCGCGTGAGCACGTGACGGGCGAGGACCAGCACGATGAGCGCAACGACGATACCGGCGATCACCACCGTACGACGCGACGCCCGCAGACCCAACACCGTCCGTCCTTCCCCGTCCGGCATTAGGACAAACGTCGGCGCCGGTTACAGGTCGAGGTTGCGGACGGTCCGGGCGTGCTCTTGAATGAAGAGCTTGCGCGGCTCGACCTTGTCGCCCATGAGCGTGGTGAACATCCGCTCGGCGTCCTCAGACGCCTCTTCGAGCGTCACTTGCTTGAGGCGGCGATGCGCGGGGTCCATCGTCGTGTCGGCGAGCTGCTCGGCGTCCATCTCGCCGAGCCCCTTGAACTGCTGGATCGTCCACTCTTTGGGATCGCTGCCGTTGAAGATCGCGCTCAGCTCGGCGTCGTTGAACGCCCATTCCTGACGCTTGCCCTTCTTGACGCCGTAGAGCGGCGGCTGGGCGATGTAGACGTAGCCGCGCTCGACGAGCTGCCGCATCTGCCGGTAGAAGAACGTCAGCAGCAGCGTGCGGATGTGCGAGCCGTCGACGTCGGCGTCGGTCATGATGATGATCTTGTGGTAGCGCAGCTTGTCGGCGTTGAACTCTTCGCCGAAGCCGGTCCCCAGCGCCGTGATCATCGTGCGGATCTCTTCGTTCGAGAGCATCTTGTCGAGCCGCGCCTTCTCGACGTTGAGGATCTTGCCGCGCAGCGGCAGGATCGCTTGCGTGTTCGGATCGCGGCCGCCCTTGGCGGTGCCGCCGGCGGAGTCGCCCTCGACCAGGAAGATCTCCGAGGCCGCGGGATCGGTCGTCTTGCAGTCGACGAGCTTGCCGGGTAGCCCGCTGCCTTCGAGGACGTTCTTGCGGCGGGTGAGATCGCGGGCTTTCTTCGCGGCCTCGCGGGCGCGCTGCGCCTGCATGCACTTCTCGACGATCGCCCGCGCGAACTTCGGGTTCTCTTCCATGAAGAAGTCGAGCCGCTCGGTGACCAGACCGTAGACGATCGGACGCATCTTCGCGTTGCCGAGCTTGGTCTTCGTCTGGCCTTCGAACTGTGGCTCTTGGAGCTTCACCGAGACGATCGCGGTGAGCCCTTCCATGCAGTCGTCGGTCGAGAGGTTGGCCTCGGACTCTTTGAGCATCCCGCGCTTGCGCGCGTACTCGTTCACCTTCGCCGAGACCGCGGTGCGGAAGCCCGTCAGGTGCATCCCGCCTTCGATCGTGTTGATGTTGTTCGCGTACGAGTAGACGACTTCGTTGTAGCCGTCCTGCCACTGGAACGCGCACTCGACCATGACGTCGTCGCGCTCCCCGTTGGTCGAGATGACCGGCGTGAGCGCGTCCTTGTTCTCGTTGAGCCACTCGACGAACGAGACGATCCCGCCCTCGTAGACGTACGTCTTCTCCTTGACCTCGTCGCCGCGCTCGTCGCGCAGCGAGATCAGGAGGCCGCGGTTGAGGAAGGCGAGCTCGCGCAGACGCGCTTCGAGGATCTTGCGCGAGAACTCGAGCGTCTCGAACATCTCGGGGTCCGGCTTGAAGTGCTGGAACGTCCCGGTGCCCTCGGCTTTGCCGATCTTCTTCAGCTTCGCGGTCGTCTCGCCGCGCGAGAAGCGGATCTCGTACTCGTTGCCGTCGCGGCGGACCCGGGTGATCATCCACTCGGAGAGCGCGTTGACGACCGAGACGCCGACGCCGTGCAGGCCGCCGGAGACCTTGTAGCCGCCCTTGCCGAACTTCCCGCCGGCGTGGAGGATCGTCATCGCGACCTCGACGGCCGGCATCTTCTCGCCGGCGTGGATGTCGATGGGGATCCCGCGGCCGTCGTCGCGGACCGAGGCCGACCCGTCCTTGTACAGAACGACCTCGATCGTCTTGGCGGCGCCGGCGAGGGCTTCGTCGACCGCGTTGTCGACGACCTCATACACCAGCTGATGGAGGCCCCGCTCGGCGGTGTTGCCGATGTACATGCCGGGACGCTTGCGAACCGCCTCGAGTCCTTTAAGGACCTCGATTTGTTCGCCCGTATACTCGTTCATTGTCGATCTTCTGTGTTCGACGTGGACAGTAGTTTGTCCGCGTCCAGGTCTATGATCCGGTGCCCTCAGACCCCGGTTTCCATCGTTCGCACGAAGTCGTAAAGCTCGCCGAGCGCGTTCTTGCGCACGGCCGAATCGAGCTCTAGGCGCAGCGGGTCGATCCGTGTCTCGAGCAGCACGAACGAGCTCGCCAGCTTGCGCAGGCGCACCCGGTCGATCGGCTGGCGCAGGCCGACCAGCGTCTGCGCGCGGCGGAGCTCGTCCCACCACGACCGCAGCAGCCGGCGCCGGATCTGATCGTAGTCCTCAGGGGTCAGTCCGTCGACCAGCGCGAGCACCTCTTCGGAGCCGAGCCACGGCGCCTCGAACAACAGCCGCTCGCACGCGTACCGGCGCCGGCGGTCGACGTCGTCGCGGCAGGGCGTGCAGGTCGGACCGCGGTCGATCGCCGCTTCGCACAACAGGCAGAAGGCGCCGCCGCGCGCCCGGTGCGCGGCCCGCGTTCGTTCGACCGAGCGGCGTAAGCGGGCTAGCGCGTCTTCCAGCGTCTTCGCCGGCGGCTCCGCCGGAACGTCGGCGGTGCGGCTGCGCGGGCCGGCCGGTCCGGCCGTCGCCGCGGCGGGACGGCGGATCTTCCCGACGCGGAAGCGGAGCCGCGTCAGCGCCTTCATCTCGGGGAGCGCGCGCAGGCCGCGCACGATCTCCGGCTCGAGAAAGGCGAGCTGATGCGACCACGACGACGAGGTCGTCAGCACGATCAGCACCTCGCGCTCGATCGCAACCGGTTGCGCCGCCCGCGCGACGTCGGACCCGACCAGCTCGGACCAGATCGCGCGCACGGCGACGAGCGGATCGCCGCCCGGACCCGGCTGCGGCCGCCACCCGTCGAGGACGGTCCCGAGCTTGTGCATCGCGCGGTCCTTCGGCGGCGCGGCCGCACGCTACCGCTCGCCCGGCCCCCGAGCCGGCTCGTTTCCGGCTTGACGTGCCCGGCAAAACGGCGGAGCATGCAACGGCAAGAGACCGCGATCCCCACCGTCGGCGGCGAGTTCGCGACCAACGCGCCCGCCGACGTCGTAGACATCCTGCTGCGCGACCACGCGCGGATCCGCACCTGCCTCGACGAGCTCGACGGCGCAAGCAGCGCGGCGGCGGCGCTGCCCGTTCTCGAACGGCTCAAGGGCATCGTGACGGTCCACCATGCCACCGAAGAGACGCTGGTCTATCCCGCGCTCGCGAAGCTCGCCGGCGAGGCGATCGAACCGCGCAAGCTCTACGTCGAGACGGCCGAGGCGGACATGCTGCTGTTCGAGCTCGACAACCTCGCCCGCGGCATCCTCGACGGCGACTTCGAGAACCGCTGCGCGACGTTCACCAAGGCGGTCCGCAAGCACCTCGACACCGAGGAGCAGCACGCGTTCCCGCACCTGCGCGAAAAGACCGCGAACGGCCAGCTCGCCGCGCTCAATACCGCCGTGCGGCAGTACCGCGAGAAGCTGCACTTCGAAGGGGTCGCGTTCTAGCGGCTCACCGTCGCCGCCCGGATCGACCACGTTGTCGCGGCGCCGAGCGCGTCCGGCAACTCGGTCGCGGTGAGGAACGCCTGCTCGAAGCCTTCGACCGCACCGAGAAAGCCGCTGGCGCGTTCGGCGTCGAGCTCGCTCAACACGTCGTCGAGCAGTAGGATCGGCGCGTCCCCGCTCCGCGCGCGCATCACGTCGTACTCCGCGACTTTGAGGGCGAGGACGGCGGTGCGCTGCTGCCCCTGCGACCCGAACGCCGCCAGCGGCTTGCCGTCGACGAGCAGTCGCAGATCGTCGCGATGCGGGCCGACCAGCGTCGTGCGGCGCCGCAGCTCCTGGTCGACCGCGGCCGCGAGCGCTTCGCCGACGTCGCTCTCCGGGTTCGGCGCGTAGACGACGCCGAGCCGTTCGCGCGTTCCGCGCCAGCGCGCGTAGATCGCCGCGGTCGCGGTCGCAACCTCGTCGACGAACGCGCGCCGAGCCGCGATCAGCGCAGAGGCCGGCCGCACGAGCTCGTCGTTGTACGCGAGCAGCAAGTCGCGGTCCGGCGCGATCGCCCCGCGCAGCAGCGCCGACTTCTGCTGGATGACTTTCTGATACAGCGCAAGATCGCGATAGTAGGTCGGCGAGAGCTGCGCGAGCGCGCCGTTGAGAAACGAGCGCCGCAGCGACGGGCCGCCGGAGACGAGCTGCAGATCGGCGGGGACAAACGTCACGACGCGCGTGCGCCCGAGAAAGCGCGCGAACCCGACGTGGCCGCCGTTCACCTCGAAACTCTTGCGCGTCCCCGCCGGCGTCTTCGCGATCGTGCAGCGCAAGCGGATCTCACCCGCCGCGATGTGCGCTTCGCCCCCGATCTCAGCGCGTTCGCTTCCCTCGCGGATCAGCTCGCTCTCGCGATGCGCGCGAAACGACTTTCCCGTCGCGAGCATCGCCAGCGCTTCGAGCAGGTTGGACTTCCCCTGCGCGTTCGGTCCGATGAACACGTTGAGGCCCGGTTCGGGAGCAAAGTCGAGCGTCTCGTAGTTGCGAAAATCGGCGAGCCGAAGCCGATCGACCCTCACGGCTCGTGTGCGGCTACTGCCGCAGCGGCATCAGCACGTAGAGCTGCTCGCCCGAGCCGTCGGTGACTTCGAGCGGGCGGATCGCGGCGGGCGAGAGCGGGCCGAGAAACTCGAGCACGGTCTGCGGCGAGTCGACGTGGTTGAGGATCTCGACGAGGTAGCGCGCGTTGAAGGCGATCGCGAGCTCGTCGCCGGTCTGCTCCACCTCGAGCTCTTCGTAGGCGTTGCCGGTGACGTCCGACTTCGCGGTGATCATCAGCGTCTGGTTCGCGACCTCGAGCTTGACCATCGAGGCGCGGTCGCCGGCGACGAGCTCGGCGCGGCGGAGGCCGCCGATCAGCCCTTGCGTGTTGACGACGACTCGGCGGTCGAACTTCGCGGGGATCACCTGCCCGTAGTTGGGATACTGGCCGTCGACGAGACGCACGACGATCGACGTCGTGCCGGCGGTGAACTGCAGCTGGTTGGCGTTGGCGCCCAGCGCGGTGACCTCCACGATCTCGGCGCCGCCGAGGTTGCGGGCCGCCTCGTTGAGGGCCCGTGACGGAACGATGTACTTCGCCGTTCCGTCGATCCCGCGTTCGAGCTGGGAGGTCCAGCGTGCCAGACGATAGCCGTCGGTCGCGACCAGCGTGATCTTGTCGCCGTCGAGCTCGACGAGCGTTCCCATCAGCACGGCGCCGCGTGCCTCTTCGTTGGAGGCGGCGAAGATCGCAGCGGCGACGCCTTCGCGGAAGCGCTTCGCCGCGATCGCGAACGACTGCCCTTTCTGCGCGGTCGGCAGCGGCGGATACTCGTCGGCCGGCAGCGCGTGAAAATCGTAGTTCGAACGCTCGGCCTTGACCGAGGCGCGAGAGGGTGAGCCGGTCAGCTCGAGCAGCCCCGCCGGCAGGTTTCCGAGGTAGCCGCTGAAGAGCCGGGCCGGAACGGTGACCGCACCGCTCTCGCCGATCTCGGCCGGAAACGACTGCTCGAGGGTGAGCTCGAGGTCGGTCGCGCGGACGCGAATCGCGCCCTCGTCGGCCGTCAGCAGAACGTTTGAAAGGATCGGCACGGTCGTGTGGGCGTTAACGACCTTGCTCGCGGCGCCGACCGCCGACGCGATGTCTTTCGTGCTACACGTGAACTTCACTGATCCACCGTTCCGGCGCCGGCGCGCCGTTCGTCTTTAGTATAAGAAAGATCGTCGTACCAGCAGTAAGGCGGTGAACAGCGGGGATGACCGCCGAACACCGCGTGCGCCGCGGCTTTGCGCCCGATTTCGGGTGTGGACGGAAACGCTGCGCCGTCCACGCGATCCCCCGCTCCCGAGCGCATCCCGTTTTTCCACG
>DASYFS010000053.1:0-12221 GCA_036498305.1 Candidatus Elarobacter sp.
CAGCTGCGTCTGCAAGGCGACGATTCGGCCGCGCTCGCCGCGTCGGCCGCGGCCGTCCGCGCACAGCTCGTCGCGATCCCCG
This sequence comes from Candidatus Elarobacter sp., assembly GCA_036498305.1. Lineage (GTDB taxonomy): Bacteria > Vulcanimicrobiota > Vulcanimicrobiia > Vulcanimicrobiales > Vulcanimicrobiaceae > Vulcanimicrobium. The sequence goes on from DASYFS010000053.1 coordinate 83, forward strand.
GCACCATGTCAGTACGCGACTCGCTCGGTGAGCCGACGACGACGCTCGCGGCGCACGTCGATCCCGCACGCGTCGCGCAGACCGGCGCCACCGCCGCCGACGTGCAGCGCCTCGTCGCGCTCGCCTTCGGCGGCGCCGACGTAACCCGGATCCGCGAGAGCGATCGCCAGACCCCGGTCGTGGTGCGCCTGCCGCCCGCGCAGCGGCGCGACGCGGCGGCGTTCGGTTCGCTTGCGGTCGCGACGCCGGGCGGGCCGGTCCCGCTCGCCGAGCTCGCGACCCTCGCGCCCGCGACCCAGACCAGCGTGGCGACGTATCGCGACGGCTCGCCGACCGTCACCGTCCTCGCCGACGTCCAAGGCCGGCTCGCCTCCGCGGTGCTGGCGGACTTCCGTCACGCAGCCGCCGCGGTGCCGCTTGCTCCCGGGGTACGGCTGACCGTCGCGGGCGAAGACGAGCAGACGACAAAGTCGTTCCGAAACCTCATGGTCGCGGTCATCGTAGGGTTGTTGCTGAACCAGATGATCCTGCTCTGGGAGTTCCGGACGCTGCGTCTGTCGCTCGTCGTCCTCTCCGCCGTCCCGCTCGGTTTGGTCGGTGCGGTCGCGGGGTTGGCGCTGATGCGACAGCACTTCGGCTTCGTCGCGTCGCTCGGGATCGCAAGCCTGGGCGGGATCGTCACCAATCACGCGATCGTGCTGTTCGAGTATGCAAAGAGGGAGATGGAAGCGGGAGCACCGATGGAACGCGCGCTGATCATCGCCGGGACGACGCGGCTGCGTCCGATCCTGCTCACGGTCCTCGCCTCGATCGCCGGGCTCTTACCGCTCGCGTTCTCCGCGCAGACGCTCTGGCAGCCGTTCTGCTGGGCGGTCATCTTCGGTCTCGGCGGCTCGATGCTGATGACGCTGGTCGCGATCCCCGCCGTGTACCGCATCGTCGCCGGCCGGCCGCACGCGGCCGAACCCGCAGCCGCCTCCGCGCCGCTCGGCGCTCCGGCGGGGGCGCATCCGTGACCGACGAGTCGCTCTTCTACCGGCGCTTCGTCGGCGACGTGCGCGCCTGCGCCGGACGGCGGGCTCCGGCCGCCGTGCGCGAGATCGAGCTTCGCATCGAGGCGGCGCTGGCGGCCCCGGTCCCCGAGCGCGAAGGCCGCTGGGCACGCGTCGTCTCGGCGATCGCCGAGCTCCTCGCGGTCGTCGACGAACGGACTCCGCCGGTGGTCCGGCTGCGCCGCTTCCTGCGCGAGAACGCCGACCTGAACCGCCCGCGCGACGTCGCCCTGACGGACTTCCGCTTCGTCGTGCGGCCCGACACGGTGCTGCGGGTCGGCGGAACGCAGCGCTACCTGTTGTTCGCGCCGTTCCCGCGCGCGACGGCCGCGGCGGCCCGGGCGCTCGACGAGATCGTCCCGACCCCCGCGCGACGGCTGGCGGAGTGGTGCGTGTACGGCCTCTGCAGCGGCGCCGCCGCCGCGGCGCTCTGGTTCGCCTTCGTCGCGCCGGTGTGAGCGAGCATCGGCCGGTCCTCGTGACCGGCGCCTCGAGCGGCATCGGCGCCGCGACGGCGCGCCTGTTGGTCGACCGCGGGTTCCGCGTGTGGGCCGGCGTCCGCAGCGAGGCCGCGGCCGCGGAGCTCACCGCGCTCGGCGATCGCTGCACCCCGCTGATGCTGGACATCACCGACGCCGGGCAGATCGCCGCGGCGGCGGAGCGGATCGAGGCGGGCGGTGGGCTCTACGGCCTGGTGAACAACGCCGGGTTCGCGGTCAGCGCGCCGCTCGAGGGGATCCCGCTCGCCGCGCTGCGCGAGCAGTTCGAGACCAACGTCTTCGGGACGCTCGCGGTGACCCAGGCGATGCTGCCGCTGCTGCGCCGCTCGGTGGGCAGGATCGTGATGATCTCGTCGGTCCAAGGCCGGCTCGCGGCGCCGTTCGTCGGCCCGTACGCCGCCTCGAAGCACGCGCTCGAAGCGCTCTCCGACGCGCTGCGCGCCGAGCTGCTCCCCAGCGGCGTCGACATCTCGATCGTCGAGCCCGGCGCGGTGAAGACGCCGGCGTGGGAGACCGGCGCCCGCCGCGGCAACGCGCTCGCCGAAGCGCTCGGTCCCGAGCTGCGCGCACGCTACGCCGGCGAGATCGCGATGATGGAGCGCGTCGCGCAGGCGTTCGATGCGCGGGGCATTCCCGCCGAGCGTGTCGCCGCGGTCGTCGCCCACGCGCTCACGGCCCGGCGGCCGCGGTCGCGCTACGTCGTCGGGCTCGACGCGCGGCTGCGGCTCGCGATCGGCACGGTGGTCCCGGATCGGCTCCGCGACCGGCTGCTGCGCGGCGCGCTGGCCCGCATCGGCCGCCCCCGTCCTACCCCGTAGCGCGACCGTACGTTTTATCGGAGGCCCCGGCCGTATAGGAGAGGAACGCTCCCTTCCCCCGGCCGACTCAGTCGACGGGTTCTAATCGGCGTCGTTTTGTCGCGGAGGGGCTCCATCTCATGAAGTATCGAGCGCTCGGGCTAGCCTCGTTGCTGCTCGCCGCGGGCTGCGGCGGCGGCAGCGGTTCGGCCCCGACGCCCCACGCGGCGACTCCGACCAATCCGGGCAACGGCCAACTCGTTCCGGCGTCGCTGACGCTGACGTTCCCGGTACCGTCATCGTCATCGTCGGCGAACGCGAAGACGCGCACGCCGCGCTACGTCTCGCCAAGCTCCTCGTTCGTCGACGTGCTGATCAACTCCGTCGGCGGCGGCACCGTACCGACCTACGCGACGGCCGATCAAGTCACCGCGCTGACAATCAGCGGCGGATCGCCGAACTGCGTTATCAGCGGCGGAAACGAAACGTGCACGGTCGCGATCTCGACGCCGGCAGGTTCCGTGAGCTACTCGATCACCGTGACGGACTCGAGCAAGAATCCGCTCGCGACGACCACGTTCACCGCGACGGTCGCGCAGGGCGGCAACAACGCGCTCACGACGTCGCTCAGCGGTGTCGTCGCCGGCATCTTCTTCTCGCCCGGTTCGTTGAACGCCGGCTCGTCGTCCACCCGGACGTATACGCCGGTCGGAGCCGACTTCGACGCGAACGGAATAACCGGCACGACGGCGTTCGCGCAACCGTGGTCGATCAGCGACAATGACGCGTCGGGTCAGACGACGATTGCGCTCCTCGGCAGCACCGCGTCGTCGAGCGTGACCTTCGGCGACCCGACGCAGAAGCTGTCGTTCACCTATTCCGGACGCGCAATCAATCCGTTCGTGTGGACGGCCTCGATCCCGGCGTTCACGGCGCTCGACGGAAACATGAACGCCCTTCCCGCCACCGCGCCGACGATCGCGATGCCGACGCACATCAACGACATCGTGCTCAGCGGAACGACCGACGACACCAACTCGTCGACCGATTCAAACTACCGTCAGCAGACCGTGTTCTTCTCGCAACCGTCGGGAACGGCGGCCATCGGTGCGAGCGAGAACGGGTGGTCCGACTCGCCGTGGAGTCTTGGTTTCCTCCTCAAGCTCGATCCGACGACGTGCGGCGGCGTCGCAGCCGCGTCGCCGTCGCCGCCGACGGCCGCGACGACGTGGACGATCACCGCGGCGGGCAACGCCGGGCTCTGCAAAGCGCAGATCGTCGAAGACAACGCGCAGCCCGGGACCCCGCTCACCGGCCACACGGCGAACACGCCGGGCGCCGAGACGCACGACGGGACCTTCTGGATCTCCGTCACCAGCGGCAGCATCACCGGCAACGCGAAGGCGCGTCACACCTAGGACCGCAACGCCTCGCTCCGGCCTGGGGTCGGAGCGAGCGCGATGATCCTGCGTCTCCTCCCCATCCTGGGGATCACGTTCGTCGACATCTTCGGCTTCAGCATGCTGCTGCCGCTGATGCCGTACTTCGTGCTCCACTTTCACGTCTCCGACGTGATGGTCGGCGTCGTTGCCGCGACCTACTCGATCGCGCAGCTGTTCGCGGGGCCGGTGTGGGGCAACGTCAGCGACCGCATCGGCCGCAAGGCGGTGCTGATCATCTCGCAGATCGGGGCGACGATCGGTTGGACGATGCTCGGCTTCGCGCCGACGATCGGCTGGGTGATCGCCTCGCGCGCCATTGAGGGCGCGAGCGGCGGCAACCTCGGCGTCACCCAGGCCTATGTCGCCGACCTCGTCGCGCCGGAGCAGCGCGGGCGCGCCTTCGCGTACCTCGGCGCCTCGTTCAGCGCGGGGTTCGTCTTCGGCCCGGCGCTGGCGGCCTGGCTGTACGCGGCGCACGGCTTCGCGATGCCGTTCTTCGTCGCCGCCGGGCTGCAGGCGCTGACCCTGGTGCTGACGATCTTCCTGCTCCCCGACTCGCGCAAAGGCGCGACCGAGGAGGCGAAGAACGCCGCGACGCTGCGCGACATCGCGGTCTCGCTCGCCGACCGGACGATCGCGCCGGTCCTGTGGCTGCGGCTGATCTTCATCCTGGGGATGTACGGCTGGTTCGCCGCGATGGCGCTGATCCTGAACCGCCAGCTCGGCTGGGGCGTGAGCGAGACGGGTTGGGTGTTCGCCATCTTCGGGGTCTTCCAGGTCGCCCTGCAGCTGACGGCGATCGGGCCGAGCACGGAACGCCTCGGGCACCGCGGCGCGGTGAACCTCGGGATGGGACTGTGCCTCGGGGCCTTCGTGCTGGTCCCGTTCGCCCACGCGATGTGGATCGCGGTCGTGGTGCTGACGCTGTTCGGCGTCGGGATGAGCCTGGTCAACGCCGCCTTCCCGGCCCTGGCCTCCGACGTGGCGCCGGCCGACCGGCGCGGCACGGTCCTGGGCGTCTTCTCCGGCCTCGACTCGCTGGCGGGCTTCCTCATGCCGCCGATCGTCACCGGGGCGCTGGGGCTGTGGGGGGTAACCCCGGCCGTCGCGATCGTCGTCGCCCTGGTGGCGACGGCCCTCGTGCTCGGGCTGGTTCAGGCCCGGCGGGCGGCTCTCGTCACACCCCTCCGAGCAACCGTAACGGTCGAGTAAAACCCCTCAAGTGGTCTCCGCTGGAGGCCGATGTTACGGATACCCGGACTCCCCTGCCGCACCAGGACGGTGTGGCCGCGCGCCCGCAAAGGATTTGCCCGCTTGAACCGTCCCTTCGCCGCGTTCGTTATCGGAGCCGCGCTTCTCGCGACGGCCGATCGCGCGTACGCAGGCTCGACGACGTCGGGGGCTGCGCAGCTGGTGTTCACCGCCGCGGCGACGATGTCGATGACGATCGCGACGCAGTACAGCGCGACGGGGACCCAGGGGAACGCCGTCCCGACGCTGCTGCCTAGCGCAGCCGGCGTCTGCACCGCCGCGGGCTCGGAGCTGAACTTCACCCTCACCTTCGGGGCGCTCAACGAGCAGGCCGCGGCGAATACCGCCTGCCTCTACAAGAACGCCGTCTCGGTCGGCGTGAACTCGAACGACGCCGCCGGCTTCATCGTCAACGAGTATCTGGACACGGCCCCGACCACCGGGGTGGGGATCTGCGCCTTCCCGAACGGCGGCGCGTCGTTTCCGCTGACGCCGGCGACGGCGCCGACGCAGTCGGCCCGCGCCGGAAATCAGGCGGCCGGGACCTTCACCGGGAACAACCTCACCAGCTGCGCGGCCGGCGGCGCCATCGTGCCGACGGGGGCCGGGGGCGCCGTCAACGGCGGGACGGTCCCGGGGAACCCCACGACCCCGGGCGTCGAATACTACTCGCCCTCGACGGCGACGCTGCAGTTCATCGGCTACCCCAACCCCACGGTCAACGGCGGATCGCTGGTGAACTTCTTCGCGGGCGAAGACATCCAGGTCAACTTGGTCCGGGGGGCCGGCTCGACCGTGACCGGGTATACCGGCCTCTTCATGACGATCCAGCTCGTCCCGAACTGAGCCCCCGATGATCCGCGCGCTCGGACGGCTGATGCGCCGCCGGCGCGCCGGCCCGGAGCACAGCGTCCGTGAGGACGACCGCTTCGTCATGGTGACGACGACGCTCGACCTGCGCAGCGATGCCTTTGCCGACGGCGGCGAGCTGCCGGCGGACGCCTCGCCGCCGCTAAGCTGGACCGGCGTCCCCGAGGGGACGCAGACGCTCGTCCTCATCGTCGAGGACGTCGACGTCCCGCTGCCGCGGCCGTTCACGCACGCCGTCGTCTACGCGATCGACCCGGCGCGGACGGCGTTCGCGCCCGGCGAGCTCGCCGCGGCGGGCGACGACTACGCCCTCGGGTTCAACGGCTATCGCCGCGCCGCGTATCTGGGGCCGCACCCGCTGCCCGGGCACGGACCGCACCGCTACGTCTTCACGATGCTCGCGGTCTCGTTTCGGCCGCACTTCGACCAGCCGCCGTCGCGCGGCCGCGTCCTCGACGCGATCGCGGGCCACGTCCTCGCGCTCGGCGAGCTGACCGCGATCCGCGAAGGCTAGAGGGTCACCCAGCCGGAGCCGACGGCGACGGCAACGGCCTCGCGGCGGCCGCTGCAGTTGAGCTTGCGGCAGATCGAGCGGATGTGGGTGTCGACGGTCTGCGGGCTGCGGCCCGTCTTCGCGGCGACGTCCTTCGTGCTCGCGCCCTTCGCGAGCAGCTGCAAGATCTCGCGTTCCGACGGCGTCAGCTGTGCGTAGCTGCGCTCCGTCGCGGCGACCGGCAGCGCGGCGAGAAGGCGCGCGATCCCGCCCATGTGGTCGGCGCGTAAGCGCTCGAGCGCGGCGGCGACGGCGCTCGGTTCGGCCTGGCCGAGGTTCACGCGCGCGAGCGCGCGGACGGCCGCGGCGAGCGCGCGCAAGCGCCGCATCGCCGGTCCGAGGCTGCGCTCCGCGTCGGCGACGTGTCGCTGCACCGCGGCGGGACGGCCGCGCACCAGCTCCGCGAGCGCGACGAACAGGTGCGAGCGCGCGACGCGGCGCGACGCCGCGCTGCCGCAGCGTTCGAGCGCGGTGCGCGCGTCGTGCAGCGCCGCCTCGCCTTCGTCGGGCAGACCCGCGGCGCAGGCGTAGAGCGCGATCTCGGCGGCGCGGACCGCGCGCCGCGCGTCGCCGCTCTGATGTTCCGCCGAACCGGCGAGCAACGCGTGGGCCCGGACGAAGTCGCGATCCCACGCCGCGCGCAGCGCTTCGGCCGGAAGCAGCGTCTCGTTGCGCAGCAGCGAGACGGCGCCACGGCCGCCGTCCAGCTCGCGATCGAGCCGTTCGAGCGCCGCGTCGTCGCCGCGCTCGACTTCGATCTCGTAGGAGGCGATCACGCCGTACTGGCGCGCCTGACGGCTCGCGCCCTTGCGCGCGCAGTCCAGCAGCTTGTCGAGGATCGCGAGCACCGCGATCGGATCGTCGGACTCGTCGTACGCGAGCGTGTAGAGGACGCTGTAGGCACGCGCCGCGACTTCGTAGAGCCCGTGGGCGAGCGCGAGCTCGACGGCGAGGTTCGCGTAGCCGCGCGCGCGCTCTCTCGTCCCGGCGATCGAGGTGATGTACGCCGCCTGCTGATACACGCGCGCTGCGGCGTCGTCGCGCGCGGGCCCCAGGAGGTCGAGCGCGCGATGCAGCGTGAGCTTCGCGTCGTCGCGCCGGTCCGCGCGCAGATATGCGGTCGACAGCGTGCCGAGAATCGAGACGCGCTGCGGCACCGCCAGCTGCTCGTCGGCGGCATACGGTTCCAGCAGCGCGATCGGATCGCGCTCGTGGCGCACCAGCTCGATCGCGTAGCGGTGAACGAGCGCGATGCGCAGCGCGTCGTCGTTCGCGCGCTCGATCGCGGCCAGAAAGCCGCTCTCGGCGAGATCGAAGTTGCCGCGCCACGCCTCGAGCACGGCGCGCAGGCCGATCACGGCGGCGCGCCCGCGGCGCGCGTCGTCGGGGAGCGCGTCGAGCGCGCCGGCAAGCGTCTCGGCGTGACCGCGTTCCACCAGCGCCAAGCCGTCGCGCTCGACGACGCGCACGACGTCGTCGACGCTTTCGGCCCGTACGAACAGCGCGAGCGCACGCGCGGGATCGCCGCGTTCCTCGAGCAAAACGCCGCCCGCGCGCAGCGTCTCGAACCACTCGTGCGAACCGGTCCGCCGCAGCTCGCGTTCGAGGAAGTCGCGGAACAGATCGTGATAGCGGTAGTCGCCGCTCGCGCTTGCGGCCAGGAACGTCGCGCGCCGCCGCAGGTGCGCGACCATCTCGGCCGAGCCGCCGCACGCCTCGGCGATCGCGTCGTCGAACGCGGTGAACACGCAGGTGCGCAGCAGAAAGCGCTGCTCGGCGCGGTCGAGCTGCGCGAAGACCTGCTCGGCGAGATAGCGGTAGACCATCTCCCGCGTCCCGCTCGCCGCCGTGCGCAAGTCGGCCGCGTGGAGCCGCATGCGGAGCGCGATCCCAAGCGCGATCGGCCAGCCGCCGGTGAGCTCGCGCAGCGTCTCCACTTCGCGCGGATCGTCGATGGCGCCGTCGTCGGCGGCCGCCAGCGCCTCCTCGGCCGTGAAGCGCAGCTCGTCCTCGCCGAGCGCGACGTCCATCCGGCCGTAGCCGATCCATGACGCGACCGGGAGCCCGGCGTCGGAGCGGGTCGCGACGATCCAGGTGATGCGGCCGGGCTCGCGTTCGATCAGCTCGGTGAGCAGCGCCACGCAGTCCGGATCGACGGCGGCGTTGTGAAAATCGTCGATCACGATCGTGCAGACGGTGCGCTTCAGGTGCTCGCCGAGCCAGTCCGCCAGCTCGCGAACCGGCGCGGCCGCCTGCATGACCCGTTCCTGGGCCGCCGGGTACGCGGCCAGCGCGCTCGGCGCGACCTCTTCGAGCGCGACGCAGAGCCCGCGAACGAAGGTCAGCAGCGTCGCGTCGTCGCGGGCGACGTCGTAGCGGGCCGCATCGAGCCGGGCCGTCACCAGAAAGTCGCGCAGCGCGACGCTCTTGCCGAACCCGGCCGGAGCGACGATCAGCGTGACCGGATAGCGGATCGCGCGGGTGAGGCGGTCGTTGATGCGGGCGCGCATCAGGCGCGAGACCGAGGTCGTGCTGTGCACCTCGCAGGGAGGGGGCTCGCCGGAACGCATGTTCGGCGAACCTGGTTGGTCCTGCCCGCAGGGTGGGTATGAACGACCGGAAGCAGGCGACCTGCGGGCAAGGACGCTCTGCAGAGCACGCACACGAGGTGCCACCCGACGTGACACGTCCGCTACTCTTGATCGCCATCGTCCTGCTGGCCGGCTGTGCCGGTCCCGCCGGAGGCGGCTTCGCTGCGGCACCGAGCCCCCAAGCGGCGCACCGCGGGACGGCCGATGCGGCGAGCGCGATGCCGGGCGATGCCGCCACCGCGATGCCCGGCGACGCCGCGACCGCGATGCCCGGCGCGAACTTCGCCTGCGCCCCGGCGCTCGCGACCGGCGCCGCGAGCTGCACCCTCGCGATCAACGTCAACGTTCCGCCGGTCGGCCCGAGCACCCCGGCCGCGATGATCGGCGGCCTTCACCCCAGCGACTTGACCTCGATGTACGCGCTGCCGGCACAGAACGGCGGCGGGCTCGTCGCCATCGTCGACGCCTACGACGCGCCGTCGGCCGAGTCGGATCTCGCCGTCTACCGCGCCGCCTTCGGGCTGCCGGCGTGCACGTCGTCGAACGGCTGCTTCCGCCGCGTCGACCAGCACGGCGGAACGGCATACCCGCAGCCCGACGCCGGCTGGTCACAGGAAGCCGCGCTCGACCTCGAGATGGTGTCGGCGATCTGCCCGAAGTGCTCGCTCGTCCTCGTCGAAGCGAACTCGTCGCAGATCGACGATCTCGGCGCCGCCGTCGACACCGCCGCGGCGCTGCGGCCCGCCGCAATCAGCAACAGCTACTACGCGCTCGAGTGGGCGAACGAGACCGACGAGGACCTGCACTACCGTCATCCGGGGATCGCGATCACCGCCAGCTCCGGCGATCGCGGCAAGCCGTCGTATCCGGCCGTCTCGCACCTCGTAACCGCGGTCGGCGGCACGTCGCTTGCGAGCGGGAGCGAGACGGCGTGGGCGTACGGCGGCAGCGGCTGCAGTGCATACGTGGCGCGGCCCGGCTGGGCACGCGGCTCGTGCCGAACCCGTACCGCCGTCGACGTGGCCGCGATCGCCGACCCGGCGACCGGCGTCGCGATGTTCGACGCCGCCTCGGGCGGCTGGCTCGTGGCGGGCGGTACGAGCGTCGGCGCGCCGCTCGTCGCCGCGGCGTACGCGCTCGGGACGCCCGCCGGCCCGGCCTTCTCGTACGCGCATCCCGCGGGCTTCCACGCGATCGCGGCGTCGGGATACGACGCGCACACCGGACTCGGGAGCCCGGCGGGGATCAGCGGCCTGTAATCGCCAACCGCGCGCGATGCCCCTAACTCCGCGCGCGCGCGGCGGAATGCTCGAAGGCGTCCGCGTTCTCGACCTGACCTCGGTCGTCGCCGGCCCGTGGGCGACCCACGTGCTAGCCGGCTTCGGCGCCGAGATCGTGAAGATCGAGCCGCCGGCGGGCGACATCATGCGCGCCGCGCCGCCGATGCGCCACCCGGGGATGGGCTCCGAGTTCGTGCAGATGAACGGGAGCAAACGCAGCGTCGTGCTCGACCTCAAGGTCCCCGCGGCGCGCGACGCGCTGCTCGCGTTGTGCGCGCAAGCCGACGTGCTGCTGCACAACGTGCGGCCGGCCGCGATGCGGCGGCTCGGTCTCGAGTACGACGCCGTCGCCGCGGCGAATCCGGCGCTCGTCTACGTCGGGATCGTCGGCTTCGATCAGGACGGGCCGTACGCCGCGCGGCCGGCGTACGACGACCTGATCCAGGGCGCGTCCGGGCTGGCGTCGCTCTTCCTGATGGCCGGCGATCGCGAGCCGCGGTACGTGCCGAGTCTCATCGTCGACCGCATCACCGGACTTTCGGCGGCCAACGCGATCCTCGCCGCGCTGCTCGAACGCGAGCGCAGCGGCCTCGGTCAGGCGCTGGAGGTGCCGATGTTCGAGACGATGTCGGAGCTGGTGCTGGCCGATCATCTCGGCGGCCACACGTTCGAGCCGCCGGCCGGACCATACGGTTACTCTCGCGTGCTCACGCCGTACCGCAGGCCGTACCGGACACACGACGGCTACGTCTGCGTGCTGCTCTACAACGATACGCACTGGCGCCGCTTCTTCGAGGTCGCCGGCGCGTCCGAAGCGTTCGCCGCCGATCCGCGCTTGAGCGACGACGCGACCCGGCGCGAGAACTACGACTACGCCTACCGCGTCGTCGCGCAGATCCTCACCACGCGCACGAGCGCGGAGTGGCTGGCGCTGCTCGAAGCGAGCGACATCCCGGTGCTCCCGCTGCACGATGTTGCGAGCCTCGCCGCCGATCCCCAGCTCGCGGCGACCGGCTTCTTCGCGCTCGAGGAACACCCCAGCGAAGGGACGGTGCGGACGATGCGCACGCCGACACGCTGGAGCCGGTCGCCGCGGACCGCGACGACACCCGCACCGCGTTTGGGCGAGCACACTGCCGAGGTGCTGCGCGAAGCCGGGCTCGACATATGAGCGGGCCGCTCGACGGCATCCGCGTCGTCGACTTCTCGAGCGTGATCGCCGGACCGTGGTGCTCGCACATCCTCGCCGATCACGGCGCCGACGTGGTGAAGATCGAGACCGCCGACGGCGACGTGATCCGCAACGCGCCGCCGATGCGCAATCCGAAGATGGGACCGGTCTTCCTGCAAGGGAATCGCGGGAAGCGCAGCGTCGTGCTCGATTTGAAGAGCGTGCCCGGCCGTGATGCCGCGCTGCGGCTGTGCGCAGGCGCCGACGTCGTGCTCACCAACGTGCGACCCGCCGCGATGCGGCGCCTCGGCCTCGACTACGACGCGGTCCGCGCCGTGCGCGACGACGTTATCTACGCTTCGATCGTCGGCTTCGACCAGCGCGGTCCGTACGCGGCGCGCCCGACGTACGACGATCTGATCCAAGGCGCGTCCGGGCTAGCGTCGCTGTTCACCGCGACCGGCGACGACGAGCCGCGCTACGTCCCCGCGCAGCTCGTCGACCGCGTCAGCGGGATCATGGCCGCGACGGCGATCGCGATGGCGCTCTATCAGCGCGCCGTCACGGGTCGCGGCGACGCGATCGAGATCCCGATGTTCGAGACCGCCGCCGAGCTCGTGCTCGCCGATCAT
>DASYFS010000054.1:0-8133 GCA_036498305.1 Candidatus Elarobacter sp.
AGCGGCGGCCAGCTCGGCGAAGGCGCGGCGATCGCGATCTCGCCGATCGCTTTCATGGTGATCCTCGCCTTCTTCGTCGTCCGCTCGGTGCGGGAGAAGTAACGTGCGGGCGCTGCGCATCTACGTCCCTCTCGCGTTCTACGGCGTGTTCTTGCTGTTGCCGTTCTTCTGGATGCTGCTGACCTCGTTCAAGGCGAACCAAGAGCTGCTCAACACGCCGAACCCGTTCTGGATCTTCCATCCCACGTTCTCGCACGTCATCGACCTGCTGACGCAGACGGCGTACCTGCAGTGGTTCGCCAACACGCTGTTCGTCGCGGTCGCCTCGACGATCCTGAGCGTCTTCGTCTCGTACATCACGGCCTACGCGATCATCCGGCTGCGCTTCCCAGGCTCCGAGGTCGTGAGCTTGGTGATCTTCCTGGCGTACATCGTCCCGCCCGCGATCCTGTTCATCCCGCTGGCGACGATCATCATCCAGCTGCACTGGTTCGACAAGCTCTGGGCGCTGGTCCCGATCTACGCGACGTTCCTCGTCCCGTTCTGCACCTGGCTGCTGATCGGGTTCCTCAAGAACATCCCGCGCGAGCTCGAAGAGGCCGCGCGCGTCGACGGCGCCAGCAACATCGCGATCCTGTGGCGGATCATCTTCCCGATCGCCGTGCCCGGCCTGATCTCGGCGGCGATCTTCTCGTTCACGCTCTCCTGGAACGAGTATCTCTACGCGCTGGTCTTCATGTCGTCGTCGGGCAACAAAACCGTCTCCGTCGGCATGACCAGCGAGCTGATCCGCGGCGACGTCTTCCAATGGGGACAGCTGATGTCCGGCGCGCTGATCGGCGTGCTGCCCGCCATCCTGGTATATTTCTTCTTCGTGGAATATTACGTCGCCGGTCTGTCGGGTTCTGTAAAAGAGTAAACCTTCGTCATCCCGAGCTTGTCGAGGGACCCTCGTCGTCATCACGAGCGAAGTCGAGTGATGACCCCTCGACGCGGCCGCCAAGACGTGACGCTATCGGCCCTCCCTATAGAGACTATCCAGGCTTAACGACTTGGCCGAGCGGGTCTACGCTATCCATGTCATGCAACAGACCCTCCCCCGTCCGGCCGGGAAATCGAACTGGCTTCACGCCGCGTTCGCCCGGCTCTCCGAGCTCGGCAAGCGTCTCAATCCCGAGCCGCAGTTCGGCGACATCAAGTTTACCGACGCGCTCGAGCGCGAACTCGCCAACAGCGAGTTCCGGCGCTGGCGCTAAGCCCTAAAAGTACGCGGCTCCCGACGCGGCATCGAACAGATGCATGCGCCGGGGGTCGATCCCGAGCGCGATCGCGTCGCCTAACGCGAACGGCGCTTGTGCTGCCGCGCGAGCGGTGACCTGCGACCCGTCGCAGGTGAAGTAGAGGACCTGCTCCGAGCCGAGCGGCTCGATGGCGTCGACGACCGCGTTCATCGAACCGGCGTCGTTGGCGTGAAGCTGGATGTCCTCAGGACGCACGCCGAGCGTGAACGCATCGGCCTTGGACGCGGTCACCGCGGCCTTTCGTTCGTCCGGAACGCGAACTTTGAAGGCGCCGCCGCGCGCGTAGAGCGCATCGCCGTCGGCTTCCAGCCGGCACGGCAGAAAGCTCATCGTCGGCGAGCCGATAAAGCCGGCGACGAACTGGTTGGCGGGACGGTCGTAGACCTCTTGGGGCGGCGCGACCTGCTGGACGACGCCGTCGTTCATGACGACGATCCGGTGCCCCATCGTCATCGCCTCGATTTGGTCGTGGGTCACGTAGATCATCGTCGTCGCGATACGTTGCTGGAGCTTCACGATCTCCGCGCGCGTCTGCACGCGCAGCTTCGCGTCGAGGTTCGAGAGCGGCTCGTCCATCAGGAACACCGCCGGATGGCGCACGATCGCGCGTCCGAGCGCGGCGCGCTGGCGCTGGCCGCCCGACATCTCTTTCGGCTTGCGCTTCAGCAGCGGCCCGAGGCCGAGGATCTCGGCCGCCTCCTTCACGCGCTGGTCGATCTCCGCCCCTGGGACCTTGCGCATCTTCAGCCCGAATGCCATGTTCTCGTAGACGTTCATGTGCGGGTAGAGCGCGTAGTTCTGGAAGACCATCGCGATGTCGCGGTCTTTCGGCCCGAGGTCGTTGACCCGGCGGTCGCCGATGAAGATGTCGCCGCCGCTGGCGGTCTCGAGCCCCGCGATCATCCGCAGCGTCGTCGACTTCCCGCAGCCCGACGGCCCGACCAGCACGAGAAACTCCCGATCGGCGATCTCGAGGGTGACATCATCGACGACGACGGTGTCGCCGAACTTCTTGGTAACCGACACAAGTCGCACCGCCGCCATGAGCGGTGATTGTTGCAGCCGGGCCTAGTCGTCCTCTTCGGGCGTCTTGAACGAGAGCAGCGCGTCGACCGGCGGGACGAAATAGTACGCTCCGGTCAGCGGCGTCGAGTAGAACGTCAGCGCGTCGCGCACGCCGTCCTCGGCGCCCGCCATCCGCCGCAGCATCCGGTCGAGGCGGTATTGATCGGCGCCGAACCCGACGAACACGGTGCCGTGATCGACGACCGACCCGTAGGGGACGTTGCGGCGGAAGATGTCCAGCTCGTTGCCGTCGACGACGATCACGTTGCGGGGAACGTGCGCATCGGAGGGCATCACGTCGTCTTCGAGCTGGACGCTGTCGGGCTTGGTGCGGCCCATGACCTTCTCTTGCTTCTCGTCGGAGAGCGCGTTCCAGCGCTTCCAATCGTGCCGCCACTGCTGGAAGAGCAGGATGCTGCCGCCGGCGCCGGGCGCTCCCGCCGGGATCGTCGCGACGGCGGGCGCTTCGAGCAGGCTCGGGTTCTCGGTCCCGTCCTCGAACCCGGTGAGATCGCGGCTGTGCCGGTACGACCAGCCGACGATCTCGCGGTCGAGCGTCGCTACGCCATCGAGCGCGTTGATCACGTCCTTGGCAAGGTCGAAGACGACGTCGTACGACGACCCGGCGATCCACGTCCACGCGTCCGATTGCGTCGCCGGCATCGTGTACCCGCGCGCGCCCTGCAGCGGCTCGTTGAAGCCGGTCAGCTCAGCCGGCGCGCAATCCGGTGCGACGCGCCGCCACAGTTCGGGGCGAAACCCGATCACGAAGTTCGCGCCGCCGACCGTCGTGTGCGGCTCGTGGATGTCGACGATCTTCGTGACCAGCTCCGCCGGCGCGGCGTCGCCGTTCAGCGAGAACTCGAGGTAGGTGTGGGACGCGTCGCCGAGCGCGAAGATGCCGGTCTGCGGTGTCGCCACGCTCAGGTCGCCGCCTTCGCGTCCGCGTCGTATAGCTGCATGATGCTGGTCGGGCCGCCGGATTCATGTCCGCCGACTTTGAGCATCCGGTAGAGCGTTGTGACGGCGCTCGCCACCGGCATCGGCGAGCTCGTGGCGCTCGCCATGTCGCCGACGATCTCCAGGTCCTTCAGCATAAGATGCGTCATCGCCGGGCGGTACTTGCCGGCGACGAGGTTCTGCCCATGCGCCTGCCGCACCGCGGAGTCGGCCCACCCGCCGGCGAGCGCGTCGACCATGGCCGCGGGATCGAGCCCGCAGCGGCGCGCGTAGGCAATCACCTCGGCCCAGATCGCGACGCTTGACGCCACGACGGCCTGATTGCACGATTTGGCGATCTGCCCGCTGCCGACCGGACCCATGTGCGTCACGTTTTGCGTGTACGCGGCGATCCACGGTTTCACGCGCGCGACGTCGGCGGCGCTGCCGCCGAGAAAGCACGAGAGGGATCCGGTCTTCGCCCCTGCGGAACCGCCGGAGACCGGTGCGTCGACCCAGCCGATCCCTTGTTCCGCGACCTGCACCGCGAAGCTGCGTGTCTCTTCCGGATGGATCGTCGAGTGGTCGACGATCAGCGTCCCCTGCGGCGCGCCGTCGGCGAGGCCGCGGTCGCCGAAGACGACCTCTTCCACCGCGTCGCCGTCGGTGACGCACAGCATCACCGCCTCGCACTGCGCGGCCAACTCTGCCGGCGTTGCGACCGCGACCGCGCCCGCCGCCACCGCAGGCTCCAGCCGCGCGGCCGTGCGCGCCCAGACGAGGACGCGGTGCTCCCCGCCGATCAGCCGCAGCGCCATCGGCAGCCCGATGTCGCCGAGACCGATCCATCCGAGTGTCGCCATCCGCTCCTCCTTAGGTCTGGGTCAGGTCGGCATCTATCCCACGCGGGATGAGATAGTATCCTGCGACCAGGAGATACAGGCCGAAGCTGAGCGTCGGAACGGCGAGAGCGATCAGGGTCGCTGCGGTATACGTGGCCCAGCCGACACGATACGCGATGGTCGTGGCGCGGATCGTCTCGGGCGTGACGTCTGGCTTGAACGCACCGCTGCGCGTGAGGTGCCATAGCATCAGATTGTAGACCGTTGCGGTTTCGGTCAGCGTGATGCCGTAGAGAAACGCGGCCGGCCGCAATGTCGGATACGTGCCGAGCGTCGAGGTCGCGAATGGGATAAAGACGGTGCCGCCGAGCAGTGCGAGGTTGAGGAACACCGTCATGCGGTCGATGCGATCCACCAGCCGGAACAGCGCGTGATGGTTCTGCCACATGATCCCGATGACCATGAAGCTGAGGACGAACGCGAGAACGTTCGGCCAGAGGTCGAGCAGCGCGCGCGTCAGTTCCCCTTCGCTCGGCGCCGTCTTGAACGCCGGAAGCGCGACGCCAAGAATCAGCACCGTGATCGCGAATGCGAACACGCCGTCGGAGAAGGCTTCGAAACGGTCCTTGCTCACAGGACCGGTCTTCGGCGGAGGCGCCGAAGCTCCGCGGGGGAACAGTGCCGCATGAGAACCGTGGCCGCGTTGTGCAGCGCCCTCGTTGCTCTCGCCACGCCGGCGATGCCGCTGCCCGCGCCCGCCCAAACGCCGGCCCCGCAATGCACACAAGTGAACGCCCCCGCGGGGACGCTGTACGCTGCGGTGCCGGAACTCCCCGTTCTCGCGGTCCATCAGGGGCTCAGCGGCGACGTGATGGTCGTCATCAGTTTGAACGTCGCGAGCGAGGTGGTCAACGCGACGATACAACATTCGCCGTCCGCGATACTCAACAGCGCAGCGCTAGCCGCGGCCCGCTCATCGCGGTTTCGCACCGAAGTCCGGAACTGCCGCCCAATCGCTGCCGACTACCTCTACGTTGTGACGTTCGCGCCTCCGCTGGCAATTCTAGGAGCTCCCGATCGACCCGAGGTTACCGTTACCGCCACGGGCAGGGCGTTCGGTGTACCTGACTCCGCGGCGGTCACCATGGTGACCCGTCTTGAGGAACGCGATCCGCTCGTTGCCGCGACGCACGATCGGACGGCGGCGAACGCTTTCGCCCGCGCGCCGGGGATTGCGGCGCACGAGGTCGTGCTGCGATCGTACAATCTGCTCTACTGGTCGACGAAGTGGCCGGCCGGGGAGGAAGAACCCGCGATCCCGCCGCCGCTCTACCTCATCACGCGAGGAGACACCATCTCCGCCCCGCTCGGCGACCTGCATGCCGTTGTCGCCGCGGCGGTCGCGCGAGAAGGCGTGCAGTCCCTCTCGATCGAGTACAGCGTACATCAGCCGAACCCCGCATACGACAAGGCGAACGCTGCCGCGATGGATGCGGCGTTCGATCAAGCGAAGCGAATCGCGGCCGGCTACGGCTACGTCGTCGCGGGACCGCCTCGCGTCGGGAACACGCGCCTCTTCGGTTCGAGCGTCGCGCCCGTCGTGAAGCTCAGGCGGGGAGCGCCGGTGACGGACTCCGCGATCGTGCAACCGCCCTCGACCGTCGAAATCAAAGCGACCGTCACCGCGACGTTTCCGCTCAAGCTTCAGGGTGGGCCGTGATCCGGCGTTTTCTGCGCCGGTCTCTGCGCGCGTTCGCCGCAGCATTAACCATGATAGCGGCGGTATCCGGCGCGGGCGGCGCACAAACGCCTGCTCCAGGGTGTTCGCGGCCGAACGTCCCCGCAATGGTCGTTCAACCAGTCACTCCCGAGTATCCGCCGATGGCTCGGCAGCAGGGAATCTCCGGCACCGTTCAAGTCGTCGTTTCGCTCAATGAGCAGGATGGAGTCGTCTCCACACGGATCCTGAGCTCGCCGAGCGCGGTGCTCAACGCAGCGGCGCTGGCAGCGGCACGATCGTCGGTGTTCCGCACCGAGCGCCGGGACTGCGTCCCGGTCGCCGCGAGCTACGTATTTTCAGTCAGTTTCGGCGCCGAACCGCGGCCGATGATCGAAGGAACACCGACGGCCCCGATCGTGCGCGTCACCGCATCGGCGATCCTCGAGCGGCCCCCTGATATCGCCCAGCTGTCGATGTTCAGCATGACCGTTGACGAGACATCGGCGGGCGCCGTCGTGCGCGATGAACGCGCTGAAAAGGCGTTCGCCGCGGCCCCGGGGATTGCCGGACGCACGATCACCGTGGCGGAATACAGCCCCTCCCACAACGAGAAACCCTTGCCGGGCGCCTCTCCGCCGCCCGGGTCTTATTCGCGCGCTGCTGACGGTACGCCACGATATGGCTACATCATCGTGCGGCGGGATGTCGTCTCGATCCCACCCGAGGCAGCAGCTGCGGCGGCCGATGCGGCGGCGAGTCGTGACGGCGCTACATCCATCGTCCTGCGCTACGGCTTGCGAGATCGCGATCGAGCATACGCCGAGGCGCTTGCGTCGGCGATGCGAAATGCGCTCGCGCAGGCGCGTGCGATCGCGTCGAGCGCAGGTCTCACCGTCGCCGGCCCGTCGCACGTCGAGACGTACCAACCGTCCGACGAGATGTTTGGGGCCTACATTCGCGTACCGCCTGGCACGTCCACGGCCGGGACGAACGTTCTTCCGGCGAAGCCGACGGTTTTGGTGAGGGCGACCGTTACCGTCACGTACGCGCTGAAGCGCTGACCTGTCAGCCCGTCGTCGAAACGTCCATCCCCATCAGCGTGCGGATGCGGTCGCGATCGCCGGCCAGCTCGGCGGCCGGGCCTTCGTGCACCATCCGGCCGCTGTCCAGGACGTAGGCGCGCTCGGCGATCTTCAGCGCGAGGAGCGCGTTCTGCTCGACGAGCAGAATCGCGACACCGCTCGCCTTAAGCTCGCCGAGGATGCGATAGACTTCCTCGACGATGAGCGGCGCGAGGCCCTGTGAGGGCTCGTCGACGAGGATGAGGCGCGGGTTCGCGACGAGCGCGCGTCCGATCGCGAGCATCTCTTGCTCGCCGCCGGAGAGGCGCCCGGCTTTGCGCGCGCGCAGCTCGGCGAGCTTCGGGAGGTGCTCGAAAACGCGCGCGATCGTCCACGTCCCGCCGCGCGCGTTCTCGGCGAGCTGCAGGTTCTCCAGCGTCGAGAGATCGCGGAACATCCGCCGTCCTTCGGGGACGTAGCCGACGCCGAGCCGCGCGACTTTGTACGCGGGCCAGCCGGTGATCTCGCGGCCGGCGTAGCGCACAGTGCCGGACGTCGGCGGCGTCAGGCCGAGGATGCTGCGCATCGTCGTCGTCTTGCCGGCGCCGTTGAGCCCGAGCAGCGCGACGCACTCGCCTTCGCCGACGCTCAGCGAGACGTCGCGCAAGATGCGGATCTTCCCGTAACTGGTGCAGAGTTTCTCGACCGCGAGCAGCGGGTCAGACATGATCGAGGACCCCCTCACCGAGATACGCGGCGCGCACCGCCTCGTTCGCGGCGATCTCGTCGGGTGTTCCCTCTGCAAGCAGCCTACCGCGGTCGAGGACGGTGATGCGGTCGGCGAGCGACAGGACGACGCGCATGTTGTGCTCGACGAAGAGCACCGTCAGCCCGAGCCGCTTCCGCAGGTCGCGGATCACGCTCATGATGCGGTCGGTCTCGGCCTCGGCGAGTCCGGCCATCGGCTCGTCGAGGAGCACCAGCACAGGATCCGTCGAGAGGCTCATCGCGATCTCGACCAGCCGCTGCGAGCCGTGCGCGAGTTCGGCGATCGGGCGGTCGCGCTGCGCGGTGAGGTTCACGAATCCGAGCAGCTCGTCGACGCGCGCGTCGACCGCGGCGGCGCCCGCGCCGCGCGGCGTCCGCATCGAGAACGCTTGCCGCGCGTGCGCGCGCACGCCGAGGCGCACGTTGTCGTCGACCGT
>DASYFS010000055.1:0-1886 GCA_036498305.1 Candidatus Elarobacter sp.
CTTCACGGACGATCGCGCGCTGATCGGCGTCGTCCATGATCGCGAAGTTCGGGGCAATCCCGATCTTCTTGCCGTCGCGGCGGAGCATGCGCACGCACATCGCGTGGAACGTCCCGACCCAGAGGTCGCGCGCCGGCGCGCCGACCATGCGCTCGAGCCGCGCCTTCATCTCCCCGGCCGCCTTGTTCGTGAAGGTCACCGCCAGGATCCGGTCGGGGAAGACGTTCTTCTTCTCGAGGAGGTAGGCGATCCGGTGCGTGAGGACACGCGTCTTCCCGGAGCCTGCACCCGCGAAGATCAGCACGGGGCCGTCGGTAGTCTCGACGGCCGCGCGCTGGACGTCATTGAGGAGTTCGCTCTGCGCCAGCATCACACGACACTTCGCCACTGAGGCTAATTTTGCCTAGCGGGCACGTGCGGAAGGCGGACCAGCACCCTACGAGCACCTCGTTGCAATGTCCCTTCATTGCGACAAAAGCTTGACGTGACCCGGGTGCGGGGCGGCAGGGGGTCCGCCGGTAGCGCGGCCCAGAAGGGCCGTTCGTGCTGACCAATGCGCAGGCGAGAACGCTCGCGGCGATCGTCGATGCGGTCGTTCCGCCGAGCGCCGACCGGGCCGTCGCAACCGCAACGGTGATCGATGCGTTCGCGCGCTTACCGGCGCACAAACGCGCGCGGCTCGCCGCCGTCGTCACGCTGCTGGGCTCGCCGCCGGCAGGGTTGCTCCTGGCCGGCCGTCCGGGCGGCTTGGCCGCGCTCGACCGGCCGCGCCGCGAGCGAGCGCTGCTGGCGCTGCGCCGGATCGGTCCGCTCCGGCCGGCGTTCGACGCGCTGACGCAGCTCGCGGTGTTCGGCGCATACGGCGCTCGCGCAAGCCCCGGCGCGAACCCGTTGTGGGAGGCGCTCGGCTATCCCGGACCACGCAACGACGTCCGCGGGCTCGCACCGTTGCCGCTCGCCACACTTCCGGCGGACGGCCGGCTGGAGGCCGACGCGGTCGTTATCGGATCGGGCGCGGGCGGCGGCGTGGCCGCCGGATTGCTCGCCGAGGCGGGGCTGCGAATCGTCGTCCTCGAGGCCGGCCCGGCGATCGACGAAGTCGCGGCGCGACAGACCGAAGCCGAGGCGCTCGGCGCGCTGTACCTCGAAGGCGGCCTCTGCGCCACGACCGATCAGCGCGTCGCGATCCTCGCCGGCGCGTGCGTCGGCGGCGGGACGAGCGTCAACTGGTCGACGTCGCTGCGCCTTGCGCCGGCCGTCGCGGCGCAGTGGAGCGCGGCGCTGGGCGCGCCGGCGCTCGGCGCGGAGCTCGCCGACGCATACGACGCGGTCGAAGCGCGGCTCGGCGTCACCGTCGCGACGCGGCACAACGCGAACAACGCCGTCATCGTCGACGGCTGCGATAAGCTCGGCTGGACCATGCGCGCGATCCCGCGCAATGCCCGCTGCGACGGCGACGCCTGCGGGTACTGCGGCTTCGGCTGCGCGTACGGGACGAAGCAGTCGACGGCGAACACCTACCTGCGCGATGCCTCCGCGGCCGGCGCGCAGATCTTCGCCGAGGTACGCGCGGACCGGGTGCGGATCGAGAACGGCGCGGCGATCGGCGTCGACGCGATCGCTGCGGACGGCACGCGTCTGCGGATCGACGCGCCGCTTGTCGTCGTCGCCGCCGGCGCGCTGCGCACGCCCGGTGTCCTGGCGCGCAGCGGGATCCGCTCGCCGCACCTCGGCCGCCATCTCCGCCTCCACCCGGTACAGGGCGTCGTCGCGCGGTTCGACCGGCCGATCGAGGCGTGGCACGGTCCGATGCAGAGCGCGCTGTGCGCCGAGTTCTCCGAGATCGAGGACGGCTACGGCGTGACGATCGAGGCGGCACCGATCCA
>DASYFS010000056.1:0-3010 GCA_036498305.1 Candidatus Elarobacter sp.
CGCGGTTCGCCGGCCGCCGCGTGGGGCTGCGGTGCCGCGACGACGGATGAGAACCGCGTCCCGATCGTTTGCGCGAGGCAGTCGTAGAGCGTCGAAGGCGGGCACGGCTTGGTGAGGTATCCGCTGAAGCCGGCCTCTCGCGCGGCGCGATCGCGCCCGCCCGAGTGAAACGCCGTCAACAGCACCAGCGCCGGCGCGCCGTAGGCTGCGTCGGAGGCGATCTCGCGGCCGAGTTCGATCCCGTTGACTTGCGGCATGACGTAGTCGACGATGGCCAGATCGATCGGCGCGCCTTCGCCGGCGGCGTCCCGCAGCAGGGCCAGGGCACCGTCGCGATCGCCGGCGACCTTGACCTGCATCCCCCACGACGCCGCGTAGCGCTCGATCATGCGTCCGACGGAAGGGTCGTCGTCGACGACGAGGAGCCTCACCGACTCGAGCGCGTCGTCCGGCGGCTCCGGATGCACGATTTCCGCCGCGTACCCGAGCGGTACCGTGAAACGGAAGACGGACCCGGCGCCGGGTGCGCTCTGCGCGGAGATCTCGCCGCCCATGAGCTCGGCCAAGCGACGCGAGATCGACAGTCCGAGCCCCGTGCCGCCGAAATCCCGCGTCGTGCTGCGATCGCCTTGAACGAAGGGCACAAACAGGTGCTCCAGCACCTCGGGCGCGATCCCGATCCCCGTGTCCTCGATCGCGAACTCCACGACGACGTTATCGTCCTCGGCGGCCATCACGCTCGCGCGCACGGTGACGGTGCCTGACGGTGTGAACTTTACCGCGTTCCCCACCAGGTTCATGAGGATCTGGCGCACGCGCCCGGCGTCGCCGCGCAGCGACAGCGGCAGCCGGGGCGAAATGTCCGTGACGACCTCCACGCCTTTCGCGGCGGCGAGGTTGCGAAGAAGCGCGGCGACCGAAGCGACGACGACGTGCGGCTCGAAGTCGTGCTCGTCCAGGGCGAACTTCCCGGCCTCCATCTTCGAGAAATCCAGGAGGTCGTTGATGATGCCCAACAGCGACTGCGCCGAGTCCTTGACGGTGTTCGCATAGTCGCGCTGATGCTCGTCGAGCGCCGTTCGGAGCAGCAGCTCCGTCATCCCGATGATGCCGTTCATCGGCGTACGGATCTCGTGGCTGATGGTCGCGACGAAGTCGCTCTTGAGCCGCGACGCCTCGAGCGCCGCTTCGAGCGCACGCTCGACCTCGCGCCGCGCCTGGACGCGCTCGGTGACGTCGCGCACCGTCTCGACGATGATCCGCCGCCCGTCGATCTCGGCCAAGCGCACCAGCATCTCGACCGGGAACGTGCTCCCATCACGCCGGCGATGCTCCCGTTCGACGACCATCCCTTCGCGCAGCCGCGACTCCTCCCACGGCGCCTCGCCGGAAGCGCGGATCGCGTCGAGCGGAATCCCCGCCAGCTCGGCTTGCGTGTAGCCGTAGGCTTCGGCGGCCGCCGTGTTCGCCGCGATGATCGTCAGCGTGTCGGCATCGACGAACAAGATGATGTCGCGCGTCACTTCGGACAGAAGGCGAAACCGGTTGAGCTCGCGCTGTGAGGCGATGAGCTGCGCGTTCGCGGCTCGCAGCTGTCGTTGGAGCTCTCGCTCGCGATCCGCCTCGAGCCGGGAGCTCGCCGCGTCGTGGCGACTCTTCAGCGTCATGGCCCGTGCCGCGGCGCGTTGCGTGCTGGCGTGCTTCTGCGCCGCGATCGCGCTGCGGACGTAGTCGAGCGCGCGCCGCGTGTCGCCGGCTGCCTCCCACGCTTCGGAGATCTCGATGAGCAGATCGGCCGAGGGCCGCCACCCCGCGGTCGACGATCCAACGCGCAGCGACTCTTCGAGATAGTGAACGTAGGCGTTCGGCGCCGTCATCTCGGGCGGATCGGGCAACGCATGCCGGCGGTGGATCTCCGCCAGCGCGTAGGCCAGCTGCACGCCTTGCGAGCCGACGTGGCCGCGCTGCGCGGCATCGCGCGCGTCGTCGAGGCGTTCCATCGCCTCGGCCGGCTGGTCGCGCGACGACAGGGCGCGCGCCTCCAGTACGAGCGCCGCGACGAGCCCCTCGCGATGGCCGGCTGCTTCGAGCAGCGCCGACGCGGCACGCAGCGCCGAGAGCGCCTCGTCGGCTTTGCCCTGCGCAAGGAGCGTCGCGCCGAACGCGACGTACGCGGCACCTTTGTTGGCGCCGCCGCGGATCGCGTCGAAACATGCGATGGCTTCGATCAGCACTTCGTAGCTGCGATCGAGCTGACCGAGGTTGCGCAAGAGGTCGCCGAGCCGCAGCAGGCACAGCCCGATCACTGCGGGCCACCCCGCCGCGCGGGCGAGTCCCAGCGCCTCTTCGACCGACTCGGCAGCGGCGTCGAAATCGCCGAGCTCCTGCGTCCAGCCCGCAGCGTTGACCAGCGACACGATCGCGTGACGGATCATCCCCGCGTCCAGCGCCGAGCGCGATGCTTCGACGTGGAGTGCCGCGGAGCGAGCCAGCTCGCCGTCGTACGACGCAACCACCCCGCGCGCCGCCGTCAGCCACGTTTCGACTGCGCTTTCCCCCGGTTCGGTCGCGAACGCGGTCAACTCGCGTCGGGCGGCGTCCGGATCTTGAATCGAGCGGTTGAAGGTCAATCGTGCCGCGGTCGACGCCGCTCGTCGCGCCTCGCCTGCCGCTTCGAACCGATGCATCGCCGCTCTGAGCTCGACGATTCCGCGCTCGGTGTCGCCGTCCGCGTGCGCGATGAGCGCGTCCGTGAGATGCGTGTCGCCTTCGCCTACGACGTCGCCCATTTCCCGAAACGCGCTGCGGGCGCTCCGCACGAGCTCGGCCGCCGCGCCGGTCGTTGAGATCAGTGCAGCACCCTCGGCGCGCACGAGATCGATCCGTGCCTGAAGCTGCCTGCGGTCGTCGGGTGCCACGGTGCCGAGCAGCGATGCTGCTTCATCGCAGAGCTCTTCAGCACGCCGGCTGTTGCGCTGTCGCAAAAACCATGCGAGTGTTACGAGCGTTT
>DASYFS010000057.1:0-17084 GCA_036498305.1 Candidatus Elarobacter sp.
CGGGTCCGGGATAGCGTTCGACCTCGGTTCGGGCGGCCGCGAGCGGGCAGAGCGCGCTGCGGCAGACCCCGCGCGACATCAGCTCAGCTCGCGGCGGCACGCTCGACCTCCGTGCGGCGTGCCGCGTCGGCGGCGCGCCGTTCCGCTAACCGTTTGGTGGCTTCGCTCGGCGCGGCGCTGCGCGCTTCGAGCGCGCGCAGCTGCTCGACCGAAGCCAGCGACGGAACGCTGCCCTTGAAGGCTGCGGCGCGCTCTTGCACCTCACGCAGCTCCGCTTCGATCTTCTCACGCTCGGCACGGTGCGCCGCGGCGGCCTGCGCCGTCTTCTCGGCTTCGGCGCGCGCCGCGTCCTCGACGACGCAGATGTCGGTGAAGCGCTGATTGCTCTCGGTGCACGCGACGGTTGCGATCTCGAGCCGGCGGCGCGCCTCGGCGAGCCGCGCCTGCGCCGCGATCACGTCGGCGGCGGCAGCCGCTTCGACCGCTTTGTCGTCGGTCCGCAGCGCGTCGGCTTGCGCCTTCTGCGCTTCGATGCGCTCGATCTTCTTCGCGCACGTCTCCGCTTGTTCTACCGCTTGGCGTTCGACGACCGTCGTCTCGGCCAGGAGCTTCGCGAGCTGCTCGGCGAGGACGTGATCGCCGGCGGCGCGCGCCTGTTCCGCTTCTTCCGCCAGCCGCTGCTCGAGCTGTACCGTCTCTTGCAGAAACCGTTCGGCGGCAACACGCTGTTCGGCGGCGCGGCGCTGCGCTTCCGTCAGCGCCTCCACGACGTCGACGTGCTCGCGTGAGGCCGCGGGTGCGGCGGGCGGGGCGGAGTCGTGCTTGATCGACGGCACCAGCGTCAGGGCCGGGGCTGACGACGATTCGGCTGCCGGCGTATCGTCGGCCGTCGCCTGCTGTTTGCGTTCGAGGAATCCCAAGTCGGCGACGATGTCCAAAACGCTGCGGCGTCGGTCGGCATTGTACTGTTCCACGGTCGTGTTACCCCTGTCGTTAGTGAACGCAGCGTGCGGGAACTTTCCTTAATTATCGTCGTTGTTGCGCGCTCGGCGCACGTGTTACGCATCACGTCATGCACCCGCCATGTGAGCGGGCGCAGGCGGCGGATACGCGGCGCGGATCAGCGCCGCCAAACCGCAGGCGAGGCCGACGACGGTTGGGACGCGCAGCCACTGCATCAACAGCGACGGACGCATCATCGTCGCGCGCGAGAACTCGCCCCAGCTCTCCTCGGCGAGCGCGCTCGCGGGATGCGGCACGGCGACGAAGTCGACGTGCGGCGGACCGAACCCGAGCAGCACGAGCGCGAGGAGCGAGAGGCCGATCCCGGCCGCGACGCACGCCAGAACGAGGCCGCGCGTGCGGCCGAGGGTGATCCCCGAGAACGTGCCGACCAGGATCGGCGACAGCCCGGCGAGCGGCGACGAGCTCATGACGTTCCAGGGAATCATCGCCAGTGCCAAGCCGGTCGCCGCCAGCGTGCGGACCCGCGGATAGCGCACCCAAACATAAAGGAAGGCGGGGAACGCGAGCGCGAGCTGCTGGAAGTGCACGTGGACGCCGCCGAACACCGCGAACGCCGGCGGGACCAGGACGAGGACCGCCGCGTCGCCGGTGCGCTTCCAGAAGCGGTAGCCAATCGCGACGCCGCACGCGATCATCGCCGCGAGCATCAACTCGCCGCTGCGGATCGCCAGCGGCGCCGCGACGCCCGCCGACGTGAGGACCGAGGTGAGGCTGAACTGCCATTCGTAGGCGTTCGCGAGCGCATGCGCCGGGACGACGTCGCGGACGTACGCGAGCGCAACCGCCGGCCCGACCGCTGCGACGCCGAGCGCGACCGCGCCGGCCGCGCTGGCGGCGAGCGGGATCCGCATGCGCGGCAGGGCGACGAACAGCGCGACGAACGCCGCCGCAGCGACGTGCGGCTCGATCGTCGCGGCGGTGCAGCAGAGCGCCGCCGGCCACCAGCGCTCGCGCCGCACCAACAGGGCCGCGGCGGCGAGCGCGAGCATGACGAGCGGGATCGGCTGGCCGATGTAGAGCGTCACCGTCGCCGAGATCGCCGCGAAGACGAGGTTCAGCAAGATGCTCGAGGCGCCGGTGAGGCGGGCGTACAGCGCGACCGCCAGCGCGTTCGCGATCAGAAGCAGCGTCCCGAACAGCGCCGCCGCCGCAGTGAACGGGAGGAACGAGAACGGCACGAACAGCGCCAGCGCGTACGGCGGAAGCGGCGCGGGGAGCGCGATGCCCCGCATGAACGACGGCTCGGACGGCGGCCCCGCAGCGCGCTCGCAGCCGTGCAGCGGCTCCTCGAGATACGGGTCGGCATGCTGCGCGACCGCGGCTCCGCCGCAATAGAACGCGCGGAAGTCGCCCATCAAGTACGTGTCGTGCTTCATGCCGAGGAAGGCGATCGTCACGGCGAGGATCACCGGGACGATCGACCAGGCGGCGAGGCGCGCTAGCACCGCGCCGGGATC
This sequence comes from Candidatus Elarobacter sp., assembly GCA_036498305.1. GTDB lineage: Bacteria > Vulcanimicrobiota > Vulcanimicrobiia > Vulcanimicrobiales > Vulcanimicrobiaceae > Vulcanimicrobium. The sequence continues at coordinate 2,484 of DASYFS010000057.1, forward strand.
GGTTGCGGAGCGCGATCGAGCAGCGCCGCGGGGACGCTGCAGCCGAGCGCCGCGAGATCGTGCGCCGAGCGGTTCGCGCCCGCAAGGCCGTGACCGGACGTCGACGCCTCGATCAACAGCAGCGGAACGAAGAACCACACCATGACCGTTACGAGCAGCTTCATTGTGAGATCACCATCTGGGAGGTGCTGTTCATCGACAGCGTGAGGCCGGGAAACAGCGGGACGACGAAACCGAACGGATAGTGGACCGAGACCGTCACCAGACACCCGGGGTCGTTGGCGGCGCTGAAGCAGGTCGCGGTCGACGAATACGACGTCGTCACGGCGAGCGAGCTCGTCGCGATCCCCGGCGCGCTGCCGCGGACGAACGTCTGCACGTCGTCGGTGCTCGCGGGACAACCGGCGGCGGTACACGCCGAGCCGCGCACCATCGCGAAGCGGCTCCCGAGCCGCGCCGCGTTGGAGACGAGATGGTAGGTGTAGAGCGCGCGGCCGAACTCGATGATCCCGAAGATCAGCGTCAGCGCGATCGAGCTCGCGATCGCGAACTCAACCAGTGCGCTCCCGCGCTCGCCCTCGCGGCCGCCGATGCGGATCACGGTGACACCCGCATCGTCACGACGTCGGTCACCGTGATCGAGCGCAGCGACGCCGGCAGCGCCGAGTAGTTCAGCAGCGAGGGGAACGTCCCGGTCGCGGTCACCTGGACGAAGACGTTGCGATGGCTCGTCGCGCAGTCGGTCGGGAGGCATGTCGACGCCGAACCGTCGGCGCAGGTGCAGAATTCCGCCGCGCTCGCGGACAGGCCGCTGACGTTCTGGCCGTCGGCGAGCGCGCTGGCCTCCATCTTCCCGCCGGCGTTGGCGGCGGTGACCAGGTTCTGAGCGCCGTACTGCGCGCCGGCACGGGCCGCGTTTGCGACCAGGATCGTGTAGTATCCGTAACGGCCGGCTTCCATCAACCCGGTCAGCAGCAGGCACAACAGCGGAAGGATGATCGCGAGTTCCGCGAGCGCCGAGCCGTCGTCGCCTCGGGGAAGGCGTCGCAGCGGGCTCATTCGGCGAGCACCACGTGGCCGGTCCCGGGCAGGCCGTTCGCGGTCGCGCCGATCCCGCCGCCGTTCATCGTCAGCGAACCGACGACGAGGAGCGAGAGGTTGGGGACGTTCCCGTTGATCGTCGCGTCGGCGGTCGGCATGTAGACCGCGCCGGTGAAGTCGTCGGTTCCGGCCTTGCCGTTGATCGTGAACGACGCGGTGTCGCTCGGCGGCTGATAGTAGACGATGCCGGCGTAGTTGCCGCTCGTCGGCGCCGAGACGGTGACCGAGACGTTGCCGCTGAGCGTGACCCCGCCTTTGTTGTAGATCGTCACGCCGGTGCCGGTGATCGATCCGTTCCCCTTGGCCGAGAAGCCCTGATCGAAGACGTACAGCCCACCGGAGAGGTTGGCGCCGTTCAGATCGATCGCCTGACAGTACTCACCGGGAGGGAGCGGCGACGGCGGCGGGCTCTGCGCCATGCACGTCCCCGCCGCCGGCGGATGCGCCGCGAGGTATGCGCAGCCCGCGATCGTCGGGCACGGATCGGCCGCTGCCACCGCTCGCTGCGGTTGCGCCTGCGGATACGAACCGCCGCCCGGCCCGTTCCCGACATAGCCGACGAACGTCGCGTCGACGTTCGCCTGTCCCGTGACGGTCAGGTTCTGGTTGGTGATGAGGCCGCAGGTCGGTGCCTGGATCCCGCCACCGCCGCCGCCGTGCATCACGATGTCGCCGTTGAGCGCGTAGATGCACTCGCGCCCGGCGGCGTTCGGAACCGCGACGGCGCGCACCGCGACGGCCTGCGAGCTCTTCCCGAGGATCGTCGCGAAGAACGCCGGCTGCTGCTTCTGCAGTAACACCTCGACCGCGCCGGCCGTGGCGCTGTAGGGCCCGCTCGCCGGCGGGATGTTCACGGTGACCGCGACGCCCGTCGCGCCGTCGGTGTAGCCGTTCGTCGCGGCGTCGGCTTGGGCGACGCTCTGCGCGACGGCGGTCGACGAGTAGTCGAGCTCGATCGCGCCGGCGATCGCAGCGCTGTCGGCGGCGGACTGCTCGACGCGCTGTTGGTAGCGCCAGTAGCCGACGTCGATCGCAAGCGACGATGCGCCGAGGAGCGCGACGAGCGCGACGGCGACGAGCGGGATGGCCTGGCCTCGATCGTGCGACATCGAAGGTGACCTCAGCGGGTGAGAATTTGCGGCGTCATCACGAAGACGACATCGGTCTGCTGGCTCTGATACCGTGTGGAGCGGAACAGCTTGCCGAGGATTGGAAGATCGCCGAGCAGCGGGATCTTGTCGATCGAACGCTGCTCGACGCGCCGCATCAGGCCGCCCATCACGATCGACTCGCCCGACTTCGTGACGACGTCGGTCGAGAGACGGCTGGTCTTGAGGGCGGGAACGGTGAAGCCGTTGAGGCTCACGCCGTCGGCGAAGTCGAGGTCCGAGACCTCCGGCGTGATCACCGTCTCGACGCCGCCGCTGCCCAAGATCGTCGGCGTCACCTGGAGCTTCACGCCGAAGTCTTTGTATTGGATCGCGATCTGCTGCGGGCCGCTCGCGTACGGGATCGGGATCTGACCACCGACGAGGAAGTCGGCCTGCCGTCCCGGCATCGTGACGAGATCGGGCGACGAGAGGACGCGCGCGTGGCCGCTGTTGACGATCAGGTTCAGCGTCGGCGCGAGCGTGATCGAGCGGAAGAACGCGCCGATCGTCAGCGCCTTGCCCAGTCCGACCGGATTCTCGACGGCGGGAAACTGCGGCGAGCCGAGCGTGTACGTTCCGTCGGGGTGGAACGTCGCCGACTGCAGGTTGACGCCGAGCTGGCGCAGCGCGGTCTCGTCGACCTCGAGGACGTACACCTTCACGTCGATTTGGCTGACCGTCGCCGTCTCGATGCGGTCGACGACTTTCCCGTCGATCGCGAGGTACGGACCGGCAAGGGTGCGGACGCGCGCCAGCACGTGCTCGGCGGTAACGCGGTCGGGGACCTGACCGCTGACGATCAGGTTGCCCTTCACGTCGCGGTCGACGCGAACGCCGGCGGTGTCGGGCGAGAGCGCGAGATCGGTCTGCAGCGGCCCGAGCGGCCGCGCGACGGTCACCGCGTTGACGATGCTGAACTTCTCGGCGGTCGCGACGCTGTCGAAGCGCGACAGTACCTCGCCGACGTGCACCAAACGCTCACCGTTGTCGACGCTGCCGCCGACGAGCAGCGAACGGTCGAACTGATCGACGTGGACGCTGGGATCGTTGATCGCGCCCTGCACCATCTCGCGCAGGCTCTCGAGGTTCTGCTCGGTGACGGTGAGGTCGTAGGTGCGGCGTCCACGCCCCGTCCACACCAGCAGCGTCGTCCGTCCGGCGCTGCGGCCGCTGACGACGATCTCGCTGTTGCCGACCGGCATCACGCCGGCGATCTTACCGTCGCCGATCGCGACGCGGCTCAGCTGCGGCGTCGCGAGGATCTGCGATTGTCCGGTGCGGACGGTGAGCGGGATCGCGACGTCGGCGCGCGCCGCAAGCGGTGCGGCGACGACGGCGATGGCGCTAAACGCAACGAGTGGACGAAGGAACTGATGCAAGGCAAACCTCTGCTCGAACGAGCTCGGGGTCGTGGGTTGCACCGAGTATGCCAGAGTCGTCCGTGGACCGTGTGTGGACACGCCGTGGACGGACCGTCAATTCTTTCCGGACGGGGTTTCGCGCCGGCCGCTCCGGTGTGTACGATGCCGCCACGATGCGACCGTTCACACCGTCCTCGATCGCCCTTGCCGCCGTCGCGCTGACGCTCGCCGCTTCGCACGGAGCGTACGGCGCCGACGCCGGCGCAGTCCCGAGCCGCAATGTGACGCTCGTCGCCGTACCGGTCGTCGGCGCGGAGGCGGTGAGGATCACCGGTTCCGCACCGACGTCCCCGGCGGTGGAGGCAATCCTCTACGCGCGGTTCTCGCGCGATCTCCCCACCGTGCTCCTCAGCCGGCGGTCCGTTCCGACGGACCCCTCCGGCCACTTCGACTCCACGCTCCCGATCGCGCCGGCGTTCTTCCGCAACGCGATCGTGACCGTCGTCGTCCGCAACCTCTCGTCGGGTGCTACCGCAACCGCGAGCATCACCGTCACCGCCCCCAACGTCCCGGCGCCGCCGGACGCACTTCCCCCCTCCGTCCAGTAGCACAGGAGCTCATCATGACCGATACGATCCGCGCCATCCTGGTCGACGAACAGGGCCAGGGCCTCGCCGAATACGGGCTCATCCTCGGCCTCGTCGCCGTGCTCTGCATCACTGCCGTCGTCTTTCTCAGCGGCAAGATCCAGGGCGTCCTCAACAGCGTCGGCAGCGCCATCTAGCATGCTCGCGCTCGTCCTCGACGAGTCGGGTCAAGGGCTGGCCGAATATGGCCTCGTGCTGACCTTCATCGCGGTCCTCTGCGTCGGTGCGCTGACCCTGATCAGCAACCACGTGTCGGGCCTGCTCAATACCGTCGGCTCGAGCATCTAACGTGAACGCGTCGATCGCCGTCCTCGTCGTTGCCACCCTCGTCGCGGCGGCGATCGACGTTCGCACTCGCCGAATCCCGAACCAACTCACCGGCGCGGTCGCGCTTGCCGCGCTCGCGCTCCACCTTCCGCAGGGACTGATCCCGCTGCTGACCGCGACCGCCGCGCTGTGCGCGGCGTTCGCGCTCGGCGCAGCGGCCTTCTCCGCCGGCTGGTTCGGCGGCGGCGACGTCAAGCTGATCGCCGCCTGTTGCGGCCTCGTCAGCTTCCCCGGCGCCGTCTCGCTGGTGCTCTTCATCTTGTTTTCCGGCGCGCTGCTCGCGCTGGTAACCGCCGCCCTCGCGGGACGGCTTCTCTCGCTCGTGCGCAGCACGGCGGCGGTCGCAGTGCGCGGCGCTCCGACCGAACAGTTCGCTCTCCCCTACGGCGTCGCCATCGCGGCCGGCAGCATCGCCTACGCGGCATCGGCGTTCGTCCCCGCCCTGAGGTTGCCCCTATGAAGAACGCGCGTCGCGTCCCGCTGATCGTCGGCATCGTCCTGGCGCTCGGGACGGCTGTTCTGCTCGTCAGTTATCTCACCACGCTTCGCTCGTCGGCGCAGACCGCCGACATGCGCACCGTCTACGTCGCCTCGCACGACGTTCCGGCGCGCGCGCTGATCACCGACGCCTTCGTCGCCTCGTCGGTCCGGCCGGCCGCGCAAGTCGACCCCGACGCCGTCGTCGACCGTAAGGAGATCGTCGGGAAGTACTCGCTGATCACCATCCCCGCCGGCAGCGTCGTCACCAAGTCGAAGATCGGCCCCGGCGGCGCGTTCGCGCTGCCCGCGCGCTTGCCGATCGGGATGCGCGCCGTCAGCATCTCGATCGACAAAGTGAAAGGCGTCGCCGGACTGATTCAGCCGGGCGATCGCGTCGACGTCATCGCCGTCCCGCCGCGCGTCGCGAACGAGACGCCGCGTGCCGCCGCGATCCTGCGCGGCGCGCTCGTCCTCGCGATGGGGAACGAAGTCGAGACGACGACCGCGACGCCGAGTCCCGACAATCAGAACCTCACCACCGTCACGCTCGCGCTCACGCCGTCGCAGGTCAACCTGCTCGCCGCCGCCGACCTCAACACGACCCTGCGGCTCGCGCTGCGGCCGCCGAAGGAAGCGATCCGCGCGTTCCCGGCCGAGCCGCTCGCGCTCGGCACCGTGAAGCAGCCGGTGCAGACCGTGCCGACCGCCGTCGCGCCGCCGGCAACCGTTCCGGTCGCGCTGACCGGCACCGCGCCGGTCGTCGCCGCCGCCGTCCATCCGATCGTCAAGCACGCCGGGACCGCCGTCACCGTCATCGATCTCGGCCGGCAATGAGCCTGCGCGTCTTCGTCGTCGTCGGCTCGAAGGGCGGGGTCGGCGCATCGAGCCTCACGATGCGGCTCGCCGAGCAGCTCCCCGGGAGCGGCCCGCGCTTCATCGTCGACGCCGACCTCGCCGGACGGCGGTCGCTGGCGATCTCCTACGACGTCGCGAAGGAGCTCGACCTCGGCCGCGTCCCCGGCTACCCGGCGACGTGCGCCCAAGGCTCGCTCTCGATCGTCGAGCTCGCGCGCTCGTACGAGGACGGGTTCATGGTCAGTCCCGACTCCGTCGAAGAGTACGTCGCGGAGCTGCCCGAGGACGGCCTCGTCATCGTCGACGCGCCGCAGCCGTTTGCCGCCAGCGTGCGGCCCTTCATCGTCAATGCGGCGAAGGTGATCGTCGTGAGCGAGCCGACGCTGCTCGGCGTCGGCTCCGCGCACGCGATGCTCTCCGCGCTCGACCGGTTCGGCGTCCCGCACGCGCGGATCGCGTTCACGCTCTACGATCTGCGCAACGCCGCCGAGCTGCGCGCGCGAGAGATCCAGGAGTCGCTCAAGGTCACGATCGCCGCCGATCTCCCGCCGTATCGCGACCGCACCTGGCCGCGCGCGTTCGCGCGCTTCGTCGACTCGCTCGCGGGGACGCCGGAGCTCGACGCGATCGTCACCCTGCGGCCGTCGGCGACGAATCCGATCGGCGACCGCCGCCAAGCGCGCCGCCCCGAGCCCGTCCGCCCGCAAGCGACCGGCAACGGAAAAGGGGCGATCTTCGCGATGCGCGGTTCCGGCGCCGACGTCAGCGCCGAAGAGCGGCTCAAGACGGAGCTCCACGCGGCGATGCTCACGAAGATCGACTTTCTCGCCGCCGCCCGCGCGCACACCGACGCGCAGAAGCTCGCCGACCTGCGCCAGCAGGTCGATGCGATCGCCGACGAGTTCCTCGGTTCGCGCAAGGACATCACCTCGGCCGAGCACGCCTCGCGGATCCGCCATGAGGTGATCGAAGAGGCGCTGGGACTGGGACCGCTCGAGAGCCTGCTCCACGATCCCGACATCACCGAGATCATGGTCAACGGCTTCGCCAGCGTCTACATCGAACGCCGCGGACGGATCGAACGGACCGCGAAGCAGTTCGTCGACGACCGCCAAGTGCGTTTGGTGATCGAGCGGATCATCGCGCCGCTGGGTCGCCGCCTCGACGAGTCGAGCCCGATGGTCGACGCGCGGCTCCCCGACGGCTCCCGCGTCAACGCGATCGTCGCGCCGCTCGCGATCGACGGTCCGACGTTGACGATCCGCCGCTTCGGGACGAAGCGTTTCGGCATCGACGACATGATCAAGAACAACTCGATCACCGCGGAGGTGCTCGACTTCCTGCGCGCGGCGGTCGAGGCGCGGCTGAACATCGTCGTCAGCGGCGGAACCGGCTCGGGGAAGACGACGCTGCTCAACGCGCTCTCCGGCTACATCCCCAAAGCCGACCGCATCGTCACGATCGAGGACGCCGCCGAGCTGAAGCTCGACCAGCCGCACGTCGTACGGCTCGAGTCGCGGCCGCCGAACCTCGAAGGGAAGGGTCAGATCGGGATCCGTGATCTGGTCCGCAACTCGCTGCGCATGCGCCCGGACCGGATCGTCGTCGGCGAGTGCCGCGGCGGCGAGGCGCTCGACATGCTCCAGGCGATGAACACGGGCCACGACGGCTCGCTGACGACCGTCCACGCCAACTCCGCGCGCGACGCGCTCTCGCGGATCGAGACGATGGTCCTGATGTCGGGCTTCGACCTCCCCGTCCGCGCGATCCGCGAGCAAGTCGCCGGCGCCGTCGATATCGTCGTGCAGGTCGCGCGCCTGCGCGACGGCTCGCGGCGCGTCACCGGCGTCAGCGAGATCGTCGGAATGGAAGGCGACGTCGTCACGATGCAGGAGCTGGTTCGCTATCATCAGCGCGGCGTCGACGCGCAAGGAAAAGTCATCGGCGAGTTCGAGCCCTGCGGCGTGCAGCCGGTCTGCCTCGCGCGCTTCGAAGAGCTCGGCGTCGCCTACGATCCCGTCACCTTCCACACGGCCCCGGTCCGCCGGGCGGAGGCAGCATGGCTGCGGTAGCACCGTTCGCGATCCTTCTCGGCGCGCTCGCCGCCGCGGCGCTCGCCTTCGCCTCGTTCTGGGGCCCGATCGTGGCGCGCACCGGCACGTTCTCGGAGCGCTTCACCGGCGACCTCGAAGCCGCGGGGATGCGGATCAAGCCGCTCAACTTCGTCGCAACCGTCGCCGGCGTCAGCGCGGCGCTGTGGATCATCCTCGTCGTCCTGCTGCGGCCGGGTCCGCTGATCATTCTCGGGTTGTTCGCGGCCTGCGCCGGGCTCGGCGCGCTCGGCGGACGGTGGTATCTCGGCCACAAGCGCAAGCGCCGCATCGCGGCGTTTCAGGATCAGCTCGAAGGCGCGCTGCGCACGCTCGCCGGCGGCGTTCGCGTCGGTCTCGGCATTCGGCAGGCGCTGGTGCTGACCAGCGAGCAGAGCCGCGAGCCGTCGAAAACCGAGTTCATGCGCGTCGTCGGCCTCAGCAACCTCGGCTTGAGCATCCTCGACGCGTTCGATCAGCTCGCGCTGCGGATGACCAACACGGAGACCGCCGTCTTGGCGCGCGTCGTGCGCGTCCAAGCGCAGACCGGCGGCGATCTCGGATCGGTCCTCGAAGGGCTCGCAGGGACGATCCGCGATCGCCGCCGTCTGCGTCGCCGGGTGAGCGCGGTGACCGCGCAAGGCCGCGCGACCGCGTGGGTGCTCGGGCTGCTGCCGGTCGGCGTCGGCGGGTTCGTCATGACGCAACCCGAGCTGCGCGACGCCGCGCTCTTCACGCTGATCGGCCAGATCCTGCTCGCGATCTCGCTCGGCCTCGACGCGATCGCGATCTTCTGCCTGATGCGCATCGCGAGGATCGACCCGTGAGCGCCGTCTCGCCGTTCCTGATCGTCCTGTGCGGCGCCGTCTCCGTCTTCCTGATCGTCCTCTCGGCCTTCCCCGCGAACAGCCCGATGGCGGCACGGATCAAGAAGCTCGAGCGCGTCAGCGAGAAGAACGTCGCGCAGCGCGTCACGATCATCGATCAGATCGTCACCAAAGAACGCCACTCGCGGCTCCAGCACAAGCTGATCGAAGCGGGCTGGTACGGCGTCACCCCGCTGGCGATGACGCTGCGCGGGATCGGCGCGCTCGGGATCGGCGTCGTGGTCGGGCTCACCCTCATCATCGTTTTTCAGAGCAGCCTGCTCGGGATCATCGCGGGCATTTTCTCCGCGCTCGTCGGCTGGCGCGTTCCCAGCATCATGCTCTCTCGCGCGCTGAAGGCGCGCAAAGAGGCGATCCAGCGCGAGCTCCCCGACTTCCTCGACCTGCTCGCGACCACGGTGCAGGCCGGCCTCGCGCTCAACGCCGCCCTGATCCAAGCGGTCGACGCGGTGCGCGGGGCGCTCAAGGAAGAGCTGACCTCGATGCTGGCGGAGATTCGCCTGGGACGGCCGCGCGCCGACGCGCTCAACGCGCTCGCCGAGCGCGTCAATGAGGACTCGACCTCGACGATGGTCACCGCGATCGTGCAGGCCGAGAAGCTCGGCGCGAACCTCAGCGACGTGCTTCAGGAGCTCGCCAAAGAGGTGCGCGACCGGCGCTGGATGCACGCCGAAGAGCGCGCCGCGCAGCTGCCGATCAAGATGATCCTCCCGATGGCGCTGTTCATGATCCCCTCGCTCTACATGATGATCTTCGGGCCGGTCATCGCGCGCCTCGTCGTCGGCCGATGAACGCTCTGCTCTGGGCCGCAGCCGCGGCGGCGGTGTTCGCCGCAGCCGCGGCGGCCGGCGCGCGCACCGCCGCCGAGCTGTGCGCGGATCGCGCGCCGTATCCCGGCGGGCCTGCGCCGGTCGCGGTTCACCCCGCGGTGATCGCGCTCGCCGGCGCGGCCGCCGGCGCGGCGTTCGCGCTGCGCGGCGCGCAGGCGACGGAGCTGCTGATGCTCGTCGCCATCGTCTTCGCGCTCGCCGGCTGCGCGGCAGCCGACTTCGCGTGCGGTGCGCTCCCCGATCCGCTGACGCTCGGCCCGCTCGCGCTCGTCGTCGGCGTCGGCCTCGCCGCCCGCGATCTCGCGCCGCTCGCCGGCGCCGCGTTCCTCTTTGCCGGGTTCGCCGCCGGCGCGCTCGTGACGCGCGGACACGGAATGGGCTGGGGCGATGTGAAGCTCGCCGCGCTCGGCGGCGCGCTGCTGGGCGCCGGCGCCGCGACCGCCGCAACCCTCCTCGCCGCGGTCGCGGCGCTCGTCGTCGCGCGCCGCAGCGGCGTGCGGACCGTCGCGTTCGGCCCCTATCTCGCCGCCTCGTTCGTCTTCACCCTCTCCCTCGTAAGGACGTTCTGACCGTGCCGGTCTTGCGCAACTCCACCACCGGATCGATCGTCGCGACGCGAATCGACCGCCTCTCTTCGTTCCTGCATCGGCTCGTCGGGCTGCTCGCGCGCACGACGCTCCGCCCCGACGAGGGCGTGTGGATCACCTCGTGCCGCGCGATCCACACGATGGGGATGCGGGTCCCGATCGACGTGATCTTCATCGACGAAGAGAGCCGCGTGCTGCGCGTCGTCTCGAACGTGCGGCCGAACCGGTTGGCGGTGAGCTGCAGCGGCGCGAAAGCGGTGATCGAGCTCGGCAGCGGCGCGCTGCGCGAGGTCGACCTGCTCCCCGGCGATCGGCTCGAGCTCGTCGCTTAGCGCGCCGGACGCGCGAGAACGGTGCGGACGACGGTCTCCTCACCGTTGCCGCGATCGTAGTGGAGGACGAGAACGTACTTCGTCGGCGCGGTCGCCGCGGGGAGCGGGAGAACGGCGCGGACCGCGTTCGGCGCGATGACGACCTCGGCGAGCGACTCGCCGTTCTCGTCCTGCAGTTCGGCGTGCATCGGTGAGGGGTTCGGCATGACGCGCAGGTCGAGCGGGCGTCCCGCGATCGCACGGCCCGCAATCGCGATGATCCCGCCGTGCGGATCGGCTGCCGAATCGAGCGCGGAGACGCTTTCGGGGACGTCGGCTTCGGCAGCCGCAGTCTCGGCCGCGAGCGCCGCGGGAACGACCGGGATCGCGTTCGGCGGAACGGCGACGCTCGCACTCGCGAGCGTCCCGCCGCGGCTGACGCTCAAGCGCGCGACGAGCGGGAACGTGCGCAGCGCCGGCGGGACCGCGATCCGCGTCGTCCCGCGATGCGTGAACGGACTCGAGGCGACCACTTTGCCGGCCGGATCGGTGAGCGTCACCGTGCCGGCGTCGCCGACGACGAGGTAGGATGCGAGCACCGTCTCGCCGCCGGGGGTCGCGTCGCGTCTGGTCGCCAGCGAGAGGATTCGCGCGACGGGTGCGGGCGGCGGCGGGGCCGTCACGGCGAACGACGCGCTGCGCGCCGCACTGCCGAGCGGACCGTGCATCGCGAGCGCGACCTCGACGCGATGCGCCGCCGCGCCCGCCGGGAGCGAGAACGCGATCTCGCCGGCGCGATCCGCGAGCGGACCGCTCGCGAGCACCGCGCCGGCGTCGGTCGTCGCCGTGTACGCAAGCGTTCCGTATCCGCGCGTCTCGTACGGCACGCGAACGCGCGTGCCGGCGATCGCCGTCGCGGGGGCACCCAGCAGCGGCGCGCGCGGGATCGCCTGGCCGACGAGGCCGCCGCCGGTTGCGACCGTCGCACCGACCGCGGCGACCAGCGCGCCCAGCTTGAGCGCACCGGGTCCGCGCGGTACCGGCGGGATCGGCGCGTCGACCCGCAGCAGCACGTTGTCGGCGCGGATCTCGAGGAACATCTCGCGATACGCCGTTTTCTTCGGCGTCGTCACCGTGAGGCGCGCGCTGCCGATCGATCCGGGCGCGACGGAGAGCCCGCCGAGATCGACGATCTCGCCGCCGGTCATCACGCCGATGAGCCGGCCGGTGACGTCCGACTCGGTCGACGCGAGCCGCACCGCGTACCAGCTCGAGCGCGTCCGGCGGTCGACGCGTTCGACGCGCACGTCGGCGGCGACGCCTTCGACCGCGAACTGCACGATCGTCGCGGCGCCGTTCTTCTTCGGCACCTTCGGCTGATACGGGACGAGCGCCGTCATGCGGTCTCCGCCGGATCCTGGACCGCGATCCCGCGCAGCGCGCGGCGGCTCGTGTCTTCGGTGTTGCACTCCATCAGCGTCCGCGCCGCTTCACGCGCGACCTCGAAGTCGCCGGTCGCCGCGTGCAGCTCGGTGATTCGCGTGAGCACCTCGACGTAGTTCGCTTCGAGCTGCTCGGCGCGGCGCTCGAGCGGCGGCGACGCCGCCTCGGCCGCTAGGAGCCGGTCGGCATAGATGCGGCGCGCGACGAGATAATGGTGTTTCGCGCCCTCGATTGCGCCGCGCGCGTCATCGAGCCGTCCCTGCTCGAGGTGATCGAGGAAGCGGTGGACGTCGACCGCGACCATCCGCGCGTCGACGCGGACCTCGCCCGCGGTGCGGAAATAGCGCTCCGGATCGATCCCGGGGACGGCCTGCGCGATCGCGCGGCGGATGTGGCTGAGCGTCGTGCGCAGCCCTTGCGAGGCGACGGCGTGGCCCTGGCCGGGCCAGAACGCATCGTAGAGATGCTCGCGCGTCGCGCGCCGATCGGCCGCGAGCGCGACATAGGTGAAGACCTGTTGATCGCGGCGGCGCGAGAACGTCACCGGCTTGCCCGCGATCTCGCAGCGGAACCGCCCGAAGGCGTTGAGCGTCATCAGCGGCGGGATCGTTCGCGTCGGCTGCTCGACGACCGCCGCGGCGCCCGTGGTGCGGCCGGCGAGCATGCTCAGGATCCGGTACGGACGCAGGCCGCCGCGGGTGCGGATGAACGGCAGCCCGAGCTGCTCGAGCCGTTCCGCCTCGTGCTGCGCGTCGCTCCAGCCCGCCGCGAGGGCGCGATGAAACTCGCGCACCGCGTCCGCGTCTTCGGAGGCGTCGCGTTCGACGAACTCGAGCAGCAGGTGGCCGTTGCGCTCGCGCCAGTGCATGAAGGCGTCGCGCAGGGTGCGGCGCGACTCCGCGGCGTCGCGTACCAGCCACGCCGCAGCGAGCGGCCAGCCGTCGGTGTCGTGCAGTAGCTGCGCGACGTCCTCGGTGTCGTAGTCGACGCCGTGGGCCGCGGCGAGCTGCGCGATCTCCTCGGCGTCGAAGCGCAGCGCCGTGTAGTCGCAGACGCGCGCAAACCCGCGTGCGAGGAGGGTCTCGGCGCGCAGGCGGCGCCGCGAGCGTCCGACGAGCACGAGGCGCAGCGGGATCTCGCCGGCCACGATCGCGTCGACCAGACGCGTGTACGCGCTCGCGCTCGCACCGTCCACCTCGTCGAGGACGAGCAGCTCCGCCGAGGCGTGGCACGCCATCGCCGCGGCAAGCTGCGTCTCGTCGGCGCCGGCGGGGACGCGCGCGTACGCCGCGCCGCTCCCGAGCGCGCGAATCAGCTGGCGCGCGGCGAACGTCTTGCCCGCGCCGCTGGGACCGCAAATGATGCGCACCGCGCCACCCTGCGTCGCCGCGAACCACGCCGCGACGCGGCGACGCTCCACCTCAAATGGAAGTGGGAGCGGCCGCGAAGACGTGCTGATCTGCGGTCGGCTCATAGGGGTAACCTCTCCATCGTCCATTTTGGCTTCGCGATGAAGATTTCTCTGTCGCGGGTAGCGCTATGTGTCGCTAGTCACGCAAGCATGCGCTCAGCGTGCAGCAGCGTCGAATGCGTCGCGCAAAGCCGCGAGGACGAGCGGGAGCAGTGCGCGCGCCGCGGCGCTCCCGCGCGCATCATTCGCCGGAACCAGCGCGGCCGCGGCGCGCGCAGCGTTCGGAAAGAGATCGCGGTCACAGCGCTGGCGTTCGAGCACCGCTTCGGCCGCGGCGGCGCGACGCACGTCGCCGTCGAGATCGAGCAGGATGCGCACCTGATCGAAGCGGCCGAGCACTGAGACGCGCAACGCGACGGTGACGCCGAGCGCGTACGACGCGTCGCCGTCGTGCGTCGCGCGCCGGCGTTCCCCGATCCCCAGGCCCGGCGGCGGCGCCGGCGACGCGATCGTCGCGGGGAGCTCGTACGTTTCGATCGTACACTCCTCGACGGCCGCGACCCGCGTGCGGCCGAGTCCGTAGATCGTGAGCCGGGCGCCGTAGAGCGCGAGCCGCATGCGCATCGCGGCCGCGCCGGCGTCGGGCGGAAACGCGGCGGGCAGCGCCGCGACGAGTTCCGACGGTGCCGCGAACGCGCCGATCGTCGCCGAGCCGTCCGCTGCGACGTCGACCCGATAGAGTTCCGCGACCTCGCGCACGTCGACGACGATCCCCGCGCCGGCGGGCGGCTCCAGCACCACGCCGAGCAACGCGCTCGTCCCGGCGCGGAAGCGCACGCGGTCGCGGTGTAAAAAGCTCGCGTTGACGACGTCGCGCAGCGTCACAGCGGGAGCCCGCCGGCGTACCCCGTCAGCTCGACGTATCCGGCGCCGCGATGCTTTCCGGTCGCGGTGTCGTTGACGTCCACTGCGCCTTCCCAATACGAGACGCCGCCGGCCGCGTTCACCAGCTCTTGATCGCGCAGCGTCGGCACGAGGGTGAGATCGAGGTCCGCCGACGGAACGCGCAAGCGCCACCCGCTCGGATACGCCGCCGCGGTGTGCGGGCTCGTCCAGCGAC
>DASYFS010000058.1:0-5202 GCA_036498305.1 Candidatus Elarobacter sp.
CTTGTGAGGACAGGCGAGGAAGTCGTTCAGGTCGGAGGCCGCGTACACGGCCTCACCGTCGAGCCGGAGCACCGTTCACCATCAAGGACATAGCGAGACGCTACGCCCTCATGGTGCCAACAGGGTGGCAGCCCCTCCTACGGAGGTCCGACGACGGTGATCATTACCGGCTTGGTCTCGACGCATCCGACCGGGGGACGGGACGCTATCAGAAGCTTTGCGGAAATGATATAGGAGCCGGGCTGTGCGACCCCCGGCACGAGTTTATCGAGCGGCACCCTGATCTCGCGCGCATTGCCCGCGGGGATGTACATCGGCCCACCTGCTATACTTCCGAAGCCGGTAAGCGGGTTCGCTGCCGGGGGAACGCGTTGACCGGCTTCATCGATCACTCGAACGCGCAACGTCTCGCGGTACGGAGAGTATGTACCGTGTACGTCCGGGCCGATGTTCTTCACGGCCATCGTCACCACGATTGGCTCTCCGATGCCGAACGACAGCTTCTGCTCGCTCGGAATCGAAAAGACGAAGCCCGACGCGATGGTCGCCCCGCGACACGGGTCCGTCGCGACCTCGTCGGGTCCCGGGGTCGCGCCGCGGGCGAGGGGCGTCATAGCGACGATTGCGGCAAAAACGGCTACCGCGCACACGACGCGACGAAAATCGCCCATCACGTCTATCGTCGTCTACATTGAAGCACGAGTTTACGGACGACGACGGAGCCCGTCGGGGAGGTGTGGTTCGTCACACATCCCCGAGGGCGTTGTCTAGCCGTGCGTTACGCCGGGACCTTCGGAACGAGCGCGTCGAGTCCGAGGCCGAGCAGCATGTCGCGCTGGAGCGGCGCAATCGCCTCGTTGACGGCGACGATCGGCCCCTCGTTCGGCACCGGAGTGCGCAGTGGGCGCGTCCCGGCCTGCGTCTGCGCCAACGCGAAGACGGCATCCGCGATTTCACGCGAGTCGCGCAGCGCGGCGGCTTCGCTCAGCGCCGCGAAGGCGGGTGCTGCGGCGCTCGCGACGCCGGCGTAGGCCGGCAGACGCGTCGCGTCGTCGGGCCCGACGCGCGAGTTGGAGATGTTGGTCCCGTACGCGCCCGGCTGGACGATCGCGACGTCGATGCCAAGCGGCGCGAGCTCGTACGCCGACGACTCTGCGAGCGCTTCGAGCGCCCACTTCGACGAGCTGTACACACCGCCGAGCGGGAAGCTGAAGCGGCCGACGATCGAGCTGACGTAGACGATCAACCCGCTGCCGCGCTCGCGCAGCGACGGCAGAAACGCGCGGCTGACGCGCATCGGGCCGAACACGTTGACCTCGTACTGGTCGCGGATCAGCTCGGGCGTGAAGCCTTCGAGCGGGCCGAAAAACGCCGCGCCGGCGTTGTTGACGAGGACGTCGACGGGACCCTCGGCGAGGATCTTGGCCGCCGCGCGGTCGACCGACGCCTGGTCGGTGACTTCAAGGTCGACGACGCGGATCCCGAGCTGCTCGAGCTCGGCGGTCGCCTGGGGATGCTTGCCGCGAGGGTTGCGGACGCCGGCGTACACGCGCCAGCCCGCGCCCGCGAAGCGTTCCGCGATGTCGCGGCCGAAGCCGGAACTCGCTCCGGTGACGACGATTGTTTGCTGGGGATTTGACATGCGCCGAGTGTAGGCGCTAAACTAACGAAAAGGAAGTACTTACCAAAATGTTAGCTTATGAGCCCCTCTAAGAAAAGCGTCGGGGACTGCTTCACCCCCGAGTGTCCGGCCCGCGACGTCCTCAACCACGTCGCCAATCGCTGGGGCGCCCTCGTCCTGGGCTCGCTGTTGGAGCGCGAGCTTCGCTACTCGGAAATTCGCGCCAAGGTCGGCGGGATTTCGGAGAAGATGCTTGCGCAGACGCTGGACGTGCTCGAACGCGACGGCCTGATCTCTCGGCACAGCCTTCCCGTCGTTCCGCCGCACGTCGAGTATGCGCTCACCGAAAGCGGGCGAGCGCTGGCGAAGCGCTTCTTCGAGTTGTTCCTGTGGATCGGGAGCAACGTCGAGACGTTTACGCGCGCGCAAAAAGCATACGACGCGCGTAACCAGCGCTCGGCCTGACGGGCCTCACGCGGCGATCACTTCCGGAGGCGCTTCGATGACGGCCACGGGGTCGAGCGCGAGCTCCGGCGGCAGCTCGGCATAGGCGTAAACCGCGACGCCCGGGGTCGCGCGTTCGACGAACTCGGCGAGGAGCGGGCGCAGCGGCGCGGTGACGACGATCGCGTGCGGCGCGTATGCGGGATCGTCGGCGAAGCGCGCGACGGCATCGCGCACATACGCGGCTGCGCGCGGATCCGGCGCGAGACCGCCGTCGGGGGTCCAGCTGCGTGCCAGATCGGCCTCAAAGGCCGGCGCAACGATCATCGGTCGCAAGCCGCGGACGCCGTCGCGGCGGAACTGCGCGGGCACCACGATCCGCCGCGCGACCTCCGCGAGCTCGCGCGGATCGCGCGTCGTCGCGGCGGCGTCGGCGAGCGTCTCGAACAGCGCGACGGGGTCGCGCGGCCAAATGCGCTCGCGCAGCAGCTGCGCGACGGCGCGATGGAGCACCGCGATCGGCACCTGATCGGCGAGGTCTTTGACCGCCGCCGGATGCGAGGCGCGCACGTGGTCGAGCAGCGCCTGGAACTCCTGGCGGCCGAAGAGCTCCGCGGCGTTCGCGCGCGCAACCTCGGCGAGATGGGAACCGAGGATCGAGATCGCGTCGAACGTCAGCGCGCCGGCTTGCTGCGCCGCCTCACGTCCCGTTTCGGGGATCCAACGCGCCGGAAGCCCGTAGACCGGCTCGTGCGCCGCAACGCCTTCGATCCGCGTTAGCACGTCGGCGGCGCCGACGGCGAGGATGCGATCGAGGCGCAGCGATCCTTCGGCGGCGATGCGATCCCGCACGCGGATCGCGTACGTCCCCGCCGTGCGCAATGGGTCGTCGCGCAGCCGGACGCCTGGAAGCACGATCCCGATCTCGACGGCGAGCGCGCGGCGGACGTCGCCGACGCGATCCAGCAGCGTGTCGCAGTTGGGCGCCGCGAGCAGGCCGTAAAGCTCCGGGCCGACCTCGATCGCGAGCGCGTCTACACCGACGAGCGCGAACGCGGTCTCCGGCCGCCGCACCGCGTCGCGCTTGTAGCGCTCCCGCGCAGCAAGCTGTGCGCCGGCCGCGGCCTCGGCCCGTTTCTGCGCGAACGCAGCGCCGGCGAACGCCAGGATGCCGAGCGTTCCGAATAGCGGCGCGGGGAACGCGGGGACGAACGCCAGCGCGAGCACGAGGCCGCCGGCGACGCGCAGCACGTCGGGCCGCGCGAGGAGCTGCGCGGCGAGATCGACGCCGAGCGCGCCGTCGCCGGCGACGCGCGTAACCATCAGCCCCATCGCGGTCGAGATCAGGAACGCCGGCAGCGTCGTCAGCAGCGCGTTGCCGACCGAGAGGATCGCGAACGTCTGGATCGCATCGAGCGGGGCCATCCCGTGATACGCGACGCCGACGACGATCCCGCCGAGCAGGTTCAGCACGACGACGACGAGCGCGGCGATCGCGTCGCCTTTCACGAACTTCCCCGCACCGTCCATCGCCGCGTAGAAGTCGGCCTCGCGCTGCACCCGCGCGCGCTTGCGGCGGGCGGCGTCGGGGTCGAGCATTCCGGCGTGCAGGTCGGCGTCGATCGCCATCTGCTTGCCGGGCATCGCGTCGAGGGTGAAGCGCGCGCACACCTCCGCGACGCGCTGCGCACCGCTCGCGATCACGACGAATTGGATCACGATCAGAATCGAAAACATGATCAGCCCGACGACGACGTTGCCGCGCACGACGAACGCGCCGAACGCCGGGATCAGCGCGCCGACGCCGTTCGGCTCGTGCCCGTCGGTGAGGATCAGCCGCGTCGCGCTGACGTCGAGCGAGAGGCGGAACAGCGTCGCCAGCAGCAGCGAGGGCGCGAACGCTGAGAACTCGAGCGGCTCCTCGACGCGCAGCGAGATCAGCAGCACGAGCGCCGAGCCGAAAACATTGAGCGCGAGCAGCGCGTCGAGCAGCGGCGGCGGGAGGGGGACGATCAGGATCGCGACGACGCCCAGGACGGCGATCGCAAACGCCGAGGTCAGCCGTGCGTTCACGCGAGCAGCTCGGCGCGGGCGAGCTCGGCGATCACCTGCGCGACGGCCACGTAGGCGTCGGCGGGGATAGGCCGTCCGCTGCGGCCGCGCGCGTGCAGCAGCCGTGCGAGCGCGACGTCCTCGACGATCGGGATGCCGTGCTCGCGCGCGATGGCGCGAACCTGCAGTGCCGCGGCGTCGAGCGCGCGCACGAGGATTTCCGGCACCGGGACCTGCGGCGGCTCATAGCGCAGCGCGACCGCGACGTGCGTGGGGTTCACGACCACGAACGAGGCTTCGCGCGTGCGCGCGATCGCGCCGCGGACGATCTCGCGGTGCGCACCGGTGCGCCGCGCGCGGAGTTGCGGATCGCCGTCGTTCTCCTTCGCGTCGCGCTTGAGCTCGTCGGCCGACATCCGCAGGCCGCGGAGCCAGCGCCGGCGCGCCAGCGCGTAGTCGGCGATCGCGAAGAGCAAGCCGACGCCGAGCGCGATGACGCAGGCGCGCAGCGCGGCGCTTCCTACCAGCGCCGCCGACGCGCCAGGGGAGCCGAGGCCGGTCCCGGCGGCGACGATCTGCGCGCCGAGCGGTATCAACGCGAGCAGTGCGGCGGCGAACGCGCATCCGGCCCGCAGCAGCGCGACCAGCGCGTCCGGGCCGAGCATTCGGCGCAAACCGGCGGCGGGGTCGAGACGTTTCGGGTCGAGCGTGACGGCAGTGACGTGCAGACCGCCGCCCTGCGCGATGGTCGTCATCGTGCCGCACGCGGCCGCGGCGACCGCCGGCGCGAGCGCGCCGCACGTAAGCGCGACCAGCGCCGGCACCGTCTGCGTCGCACCGGGCCGCGCTGCGGCCATGACTGCGCGCGCAGCGGCACCGGCGGCGAACGGGACCACGACGCACGCGGCGGCGAGCGCGCCGGCGAACGCCGCGAGGCTCGCGAGCTCGGCGGAGCGCGCGACGTTTCCCTCACGCTTCGCTTTCTCGCGGCGGGCGGGTGTCGCGGGATGGCGACGATCGCTCATCGCACCTCCCACGGCAGGACGAGCCAGGGCCGCGCGCCCAGCGGAATCACCAGCGGCGCG
>DASYFS010000059.1:0-10047 GCA_036498305.1 Candidatus Elarobacter sp.
CATCTCCGGGGTGCGCGAGTTCGCCATCAGCAGATCGACCGTCTCGTCGACGACCCGGTCGGCGCGCATTAACAGCGTCGGGGTGATGACGGCGCCTTCGGCGAACAGGTCGCGCGCGTCGGGCGGCATCGAGCCGGGGACGGCGCCGCCGACGTCGGTCTGATGCGCCTTGTTCGCGGCGTAGCCGACGAGCCGGTCGCCGTGGTAGATCGCGCGGATCACGGTGACGTCGTTGAGGTGGGTTCCGGAGAGATACGGATCGTTGACGACGATCATCTCGCCTTTCGCGATCGTGCGTCCGCGCTCGCCGAGCCATGCCAGCGACTTGCGCAGCCCCCACGGCAGCGAGCCGAGGTGGACGGGGATGTGCTCCGCCTGCGCGACGAGCCGCTGCTTCGCGTCGAAGAGCGCGCACGAGTGGTCGAGCCGCTCTTTGATGTTCGGCGAGTAGGCAGCATCGCGCACCGCGATCCCCATCTCTTCGCTCGCGTAGATCAGCGCCGAAGCGACGAGCTCGGCGGTGATCGGATCGACGTCGGTTCGCATGCTCAGCGCTCCATCACCAGGTTGCCGACGCCGTCGACGCGCGCGCGCCAGCCCGGCGCGACGTAGGTCGTGGCATCGTATTGCTCGACGACCGCCGGGCCGTCGAACGCGTCACCGGGCCGCAGCAGGTCGCGACCGTAGACCGGCGTCGCAACGAACGCGTCGCCGTCGAAGACGTCGCGCGTCTCGCGCAGCGCGCGCGCTTCGGGGGCGCGGCTCGCCGGAACGGCGCCCGCGGGGAGCCGCGGCTTCGGCGTCGTTCCGACCGCCACGACGCGGACGGTGACGACCTCGACCGGGTCGCGCCGCGCGGCGAAGCCGTACCGATGCTCGTGACGCTGGTGAAACTGCTCGATCGCGTCCTCGATCGAGCGCGGCGCGGTCACGGTCAGCTCTGTCGACTGCCCGACGTACCGCAGGTCGAGCTCGCGAACGAAGCTGCGGTCGCCTTTCGCTACGCCCTGCTCGCCGAGCGCGACGTCGCCGTCGTGCGCAAGCTCGTCGAACTGCCGACGTACCTTCGTCCAGGTCTCCGCATCCGCGGGCGCGACGAGCGAACGGACCGTCGTCGCGCGCACGTCGGCGGCGAGCAGACCGTACGCCGAGAAGACGCCCGGATGCGCCGGGACGACGACTCGGGCGACGCCGATGTCGCTCGCGACGGCGCACGCGTGGAGCGGGCCGCCACCGCCGAAGGCGAGCAGCGTGAAGTCGCGCGGATCGTGCCCGCGCTCGACCGAGACGATCCGCAGCACCTTCGCCATCTCCGCATCGACGAGCGCGACGATCCCAGCCGCAGTTCGCTCGACGTCGCCGCCGAGCGGCGCCGCCACCGACGCGATTGCGGTGCGCGAGCGATCGGCGTGGATCGGAAAGGCGCCGTCGAGCAGCGCGCGCGGATTCGACCGCCGCAGCACGACGTTCGCATCGGTCACGGTCGGCTTGTCGCCGGTTCCGTAACACGCCGGGCCCGGATCGGCGCCGGCCGAGACCGGCCCCACGCGCAGCGTGCCGGCGACATCGACCCACGCGATCGTTCCGCCGCCCGCGCTGACCTCGGCGAGGTCGACGAACGGAAAGCGCACCGGGTAGCCGCTCCCCTTCACGGAGCGTCCGCTGTGCGTCGATCCGGCCGCCTCGAACGCGGCGCTGATCTGAGGCGTCCCGTCGAAGATCGTCCCGGCCTTCGCCGTCGTACCGCCCATGTCGAAGGAGAGGACGTTCGCGATTCCGAGCGCCGTGCCGAGATACGCCGCTCCGATGACGCCGCTCGCCGGTCCGCTCTCGATGAGCGTCGCCGGCCGCCGCGACGCGACCTTCAGCGCCGCCATCCCGCCGTCCGAGCGCATCACGAAGATCGGCGCGCCGATGCCCAGCGCCCGCACGCCCTTCGCAACGCGATCCAGGTACGCGCGCACGATCGGAGCGAGCGCCGCGTTGACGACCGTCGTCGAGAAGCGCTCGTACTCGCGGTACTGCGGGTCGATATCCGAGGACAGCGAGACCTCGACGTCCGGGATCGCATCGTGCAGCGCCGTCGCGACCGCGCGTTCGTGCTCGCCGTCGACGTCGGCGTGCAGCAGCCCGACCGCGACCGCACGGATCCCGCGCTCGGCGATCGTCGCGACCGCGCTCTGCACGCTCTCGAGGTCCAGCGGGACGAGAACGCTCCCGTCATGCCCGCGGCGCTCGCGCACGACCAGCCGGTCCTCGCGCCGCGCGAGCGGCTTCGGCCGGGTCACGTTCAGGTCGTAGATCGCGCTGCGGTTTTGCCGCCCTATTTCCAGCACGTCGCGAAACCCGACCGTCGTAACGAACGCGACCCGAGGAAGCTCCAGATGAACCTGGCCGAGGAGCGCGTTCGTCGCGATCGTGCTGGCGTGCGCGACGAGCGCGATCTCATCCGCCGGCACACCGTCGTCGAGGAGCGCGCGGAGCGCGTTCAGCATGCCCTCCTCGGGCGCGCGCGGCGTCGAGGAGACTTTCGAGCGAAGCAGCCGTCCATCGTCGGCCAGCGCGACCAAATCGGTAAATGTTCCACCGATATCGACACCGACGCGCCAGCTCATCGGTTCCACCGCGGCAGTTTCGCAAGAGCCAATGCTATCCCGACAACAGCAACCACGAAGAGACAACCCGCTTCAAGGAGCGCATCGCTGAAGAATTGCGTCCACCGAAAATACGGCAACATCCCGGGTGCGTGAAGGACTGCCGCGATCGCATAGCCGGCGGTCGCAAACGCAGCGGCGGACGCTAACGCACTCCACAACGCTGCCCTGGTCCCGCTGACCTTCCGCGCGACGAAACCGACCAGCACGAACACTCCGATCACCGGGAGGCCGTCCCACCACATGAGGTTACCCGTCGCGAGGGAAAGACCGACGAGAACGAGATCTGCGAAGAGAACGCCGACGACGAAGCACAAAACGACACGCGGAAGACTCATGCCGCACTGATTCCGAGGAACGCTTCTTGCACGAGGGGTTCTCCGATCAGATCTGAGGCGGCGCCGTGCAGCACGACGCGGCCGGTTTGCAGGACGTAGGCGGTGTCGGCGGCTTTGAGCGCTTCGCGGACGTTCTGCTCGACGAGCAGAACCGTCGTGCCGGTTTCGGCGATGCGCTTCACGCCGGCGTAGATTTGCGGGATCAGCTTCGGGGCGATGCCGAGCGAGGGCTCGTCGAGCATCAGCATCTTCGGGCCGCTCATCGTTCCGCGCGCGATCGCGAGCATCTGCTGCTCGCCGCCGGAGAGCGTCGAGGCGCGCTGATCGAGCCGTTCAAGGAGGATCGGGAACGCGGTGAAGGCGGCGTCGAGCCGCTCGCGGCGCCGGTCGGCGTTGCGGTCGACGTACGCGCCGAGGAGCAGGTTGTCGCGCACGGTCGCGGAGGCGAAGACGCGGCGTCCTTCGGGGACGTGCGCGATTCCGCGCGCCACGATGCCGTGCGCGGGCTCGCGCGTGATCTCGGTGCCGTCGAAGACGATCGTGCCGTGCTCGGCGCGGACAAGGCCGCTGATCGCGCGCAGCAGCGAGGTCTTCCCGGCCCCGTTCGCGCCGACCAGCGCGACGATCGCGCCGGCATCGGCGCGCAGCGAGACGCCTTGCAGCGCGCGCATCCCGTCGTAGCCGACGGCGAGATCGTCGACGGCGAGCAGGCTCACGAGGCGATCTCCCCGTGCTCGAGCGGCGAGCCGAGGTAGGCTTCAATCACCTGCGGGTCGCGCACGGCGTCGGCGGCGCTGCCGCGGAAGATCGTCTTGCCGGCGGCGATGACGACGATCGCGTCGGCGATCGGCATCAGCACCTCCATGACGTGCTCGACCATCAGCACGGTGATCCCGCGCGCGAGGATGCGGCGCAGCAGATCGACGGCGTCGCGGCACTCGGCCGGAGTGAGCCCCGCCATCACCTCGTCGAGCAGCAGCAGCTGCGGCTCGGTCGCGAGCGCGCGTGCGACCTCCAGCCGCTTCTTGTCGGCGATGGTCAGGATGCGTCCCAGACGATGGCGTTTCTCGGCAAGACCGACGAACGCGAGCACCTCCTCGGCGTGCGCGGCAGCGTCGGCAAGCCGAGCGTGGCGCAGCAGCGCACCGGTCGTCACCGCTTCGAGAACGGTCATCTCGGCGAACGTCTGGACGATCTGATACGTCCGCCCGATCCCCAGTCGCGCGACGCGATGGTAGGCCATGCCGGCGATCTCCTCGCCGCGAAACCGCACGCTGCCGGCGCTCGGCTTCGTCGCGCCGGCGATGCACGAGAACGCGGTCGACTTGCCGGCGCCGTTCGGGCCGATCAGCCCGGTCAGCTTCCCTTCCTCGACGTCGAGGTCGACGCCGTCGAGCGCGCGCAGCGAGCCGAAGCGCTTGGCGAGTCCGCGGACTTGGAGCAATGCGCTCACGCCGCACGCTCCAGCGCTGTCTCGGACGCGGCGGCGCGACGGCGGCGCAGCGCGTCGACGACGGAGCCGACGATCCCATGCGGCTTCCACGCTGCGATGAGGCAGATGATCGCACCGTAGATGAGGAGGTCGTAGCCTTTCCCGGTCCCGCCGAGCTTCAGCGCGACGCCCTTCGCGAGAACGACGTAGACGAGTGCTCCGGCGGCCGGACCCCACAGCGTCCCGATCCCGCCGACCACGCCGATCAGCGCGATGTCGATCGAGATCCCGAGCGCGATCGTCGACGGCGGATCGACGAAAAGGTTGTACTGCGCGTAGAGGACGCCGGCGGCCGCAGCGATCGCCGCCGACCACGCGAACGCGAGCAGCTTCCACCGCCGCTCGTCGATCCCGACCGACGCCGCCGCCGCGTGGTTCGCCCGCAGCGCGCGCAAATAGTACCCGAGGCGCGAGCGCTCCAGCCGCATCGTGGCGAGCTGCACGACGGCGAACAGCACGAGCGCGAGCGCGACGTAGGGTCCCTTGTCGGCAAACTGCAGGTTCGCGAGACCCGGCGCGATCGGCAGCTCGAAGCCGTTGGCCTTTCCCAGCCACGGCGAGACGCGGACGAACGCGTCGACGAGCGCGGCGACGGCGATCGTCGCGATCGAGAAGTAATGGCCGCGCAGCGCAAGCGTCGGGAAGCCGGTGACCAGCGCCAGCGCCGCCGCGACGAGCGCGCCGAGGGGGATCGCGAGCCACGGCGAGAGCCCGTGCGTCACGCACAACGCCGCCGCATACGCGCCGCACCCGAAGAAGATCGCGTGGCCGAACGAGATGTTGCCGGCGTAGCCGCTGATCCAGTTCCACGACTGACCGAGCGTCGCATACAAGAACAGCGTGAACAGCAGATCGAGCAACACCGCGTCGCGCAGGCCGAACGCCGCGAGCAGCCCCGCGACGACGATCGCGGCGAGCGCGACGAGATGCGTCCGCATCAGCGGCGCCCCAGCAGTCCCTGCGGGCGCAGCAGCACGACCACGAGGTAGGCGAGGAAGACGGGCACCATCTTGAGCTCGGGCGAGAGATAGTAGCCGCCGAGCACTTCGAGCAGGCCGACGATCACGGCGCCGACCAGCGCACCTTGGATGCTCCCGAACCCGCCGAGCGCGACGACGACGAAGGCGGTAAGCGCGAACGGCGCGCCGGCCGTCGGATACACCGGATACGACAGCATCAGCAACGATCCGGCAGCGCCGACGCACGCCGCACCGATCCCGAACGCGAGGCCGTTGATCCGCTGCACGTCGATCCCCATCAGCGTCGCGGCGACGCGATCTTCGGCGACGGCGCGCATCGCGCGGCCCGTCTCGGTGAACTCGACGAACACGTACAGCAATCCGGTGAGCAGCAGCGCACCGATCCCTTCGACAACCGTCGCCTGCGAGACGGCGATTCCCGCGAACCGGATCGTCCCTTGCAGCGGCGGATGCGGTATGTTGAGGTAGTCGCTCGAGAACGCCGCCTGCGCCGCGCCCTGCAAGAGCACGAGCAGACCGAAGGTGCCGAACACCGTTGCCTCCGGCGGCCCCGCGAGGAGCCGCCGGACGAACAATCGGTAAATCACGATTCCGAACAGAAACAGCGCGATCGCGACGAGCGGAAGTCCGACCAGCGGACCGATCCCGACCAGCGCGAGGCCGAACGCGGCGTACATCGCGAGCATGAGGAACTCACCGTGCGCGAAGTTGACCACGTCCATCACGCCGTAGATCAGCGTGAGACCGACCGCGACCAGCGCGAAGACGAGCCCCGCAAGGAGCCCGCCGACGAGCAGCTGCGCGAAGGTCGTCAGCGCTTCCACGCCGGCATCGGCCAGATCGGCGCCTTGGTCGCGACGTCGAACGGCCACACGGTCTCGTACTTGCCGTCCTGGACCTGTTCGATGATCCCGGCGCCGCCCTCGTTCTGGCCCTGCGCGTCGAACTTGATGCGCTTCCACGGCATCAGCGTCAGGTTGCCCGGGATGTTGGTCGCGGCGAGCGCGGCGCGAATCGCGTCGGGCTTCGTCGAGCCGGCGCGATCGATCGCGTCGGCGAGGATCAGCACGCCCATGAAGTCGCGCGCGGTGTTGCCGTCGAGCGGCTTGTCGCCGAAGCGCTGCCGGAAGAGCTGGTCGATCAGCGGGACCGCCTGATTGCGGTGCTTGATCGCAAGCGAAAACACTTCACGCGTGAAGATCCCTTCGGCGTCGGCGCCTTCGGCCTTGATGAAGCCGGGATCGATGAAGCCGGCGTCCTGCGCCATGATCGCTTTGAGCGGAACGCCCTGATCCTTGAACCCGCGCATGAACAGCAGCGAGTCGGGCAGATACGACGCCATCATCACGACGTCCGGCGCGGCGGTCTTGATCTTCTGAACCTCGGCGTTCACCTCGGTCGTCGTCGCCGGATACGCGATCCGCGCGACGATGCTGTAGCCGCGCTGCTTCCCGATCGACTCCTCGGCGTCGCCGGCGCCGGTCCCGAAGAGCCCGTCCTCGCCGACGACCGCGACCTTCTTCGGCAGCGCGATCTTCTTGGTGCGCGCGAGATCGGCGAAGAACTGGTAGAAGTTTTCGGCGAACGTCGCGTCGCTCGGCGTGCTGCGGAAGAACCATTTCAACCCGCGCGTGGTGAGCCCGGGCGCCGACGAGTCGGGGTTGAGGAACGGAATGCCGTAGCGCTCGGCGACCTGCGAGGCGGTCGCGGTCGTCGACGACGTGTAACAGCCGATCAGCGCGACGGCGTGATCCTGCGTGATGAGCTGCTCGGCCGCGGCGCGCGCCTGATCCGGCTTCCCCTGCGAGTCGGCGAAGACGAGCTTGATGCGCGCGTGGCCGAGATGCGGCAGGCCGCTCTTGCCGGCCATCGGGAGCGGATAGCTGACGTGACCGTTGACGAGATCGGCGGCCAGCTGCTGCGCGGTGCGCAGTCCGGCCCCGGTCTGCGCCGACGGACCCGTCAGCGGGAGGACGGCGCCGATGACGACGTCGGGTTCGGCGGCGTCGGTCGCGGCGTGTGGAACGGCGGTGGCCGCGAGCGCCGCGGCGAGGACCAGGGAGAGGCGACGGGCTGACAAGCGGACCTCCTTTATGACGCGTATGATGCGAGCGTTGAACGGGCCGCGACGGAAGCGGCGAGCGCGCGCGCGAGCGCGTCCTCGCCGAGCGCCCGTGCCATGCGATCGTGGACGAGGCGCGTCGCCGAAACGAAGCGGTCGCGGGCCGCATCGTCGAGCGTGATGAACGTCATGCGCTGCGCGAGCTCGTCGCGCAGCTCGCCGTCGAGCCGTTCGGCGCCGGCGCGCATCTCGGCAACCGCGGCATGCATCGCATCGCGCACCAGCGCTCCGCCGCCGCCGAGCGCCGCGAGGATCTCGGCGTTGGCGAGGACGACGTGCGCGGAGAGCGCGTGGCGCGTCTCGACGAGGTAGCGCTGATGCCGCCACAGCTCGAGGCCGGCGACGTTGGCGAACGTGTTTTCCTGCGCGTCGATCTCGCCCGCGGCGAGCGCTTCGGCGAGCCGCGGGAACGGCAGCGGAACCGCGATCGCACCGAATGCTTCGGCGAGGTGCACGTTGATGGGCGACTGCTGCACGCGCAGCCGGAGGCCGGCGAGCTGTTCGGGATCGCGCGCGGCGACGGTGGCGGTCGAGACGTTGCGGAAGCCGTTTTCGACGAAGCCGAGGCCGTCGAGCCCGAACGCATCGGCGCCGGCGAGGATCGCGGCCCCGAACGGGCCGTCGCAGAACGCGCGCACGTGCGCGAACGAGTCGAGCAGGTACGGGAGCTCGAGGAGCTGCGCGTCCGGGATCAGGTTTCCGACCACCGGCGCCGTGATCGCCGCGAAGGCGACGTCGCCGCTGCGCACGTCGGAGAGCGTCTGCAGCTCGCCGCCCGGCGCGCGCGCGGGGAGCTCGAGCTCGACGCGGATCGCGCCGCCGCTGCGCTCGCCGACGAGCTCGGCGAAGCGCGCCAGAACGCCGCCGACGCTGGAGCGCGGGACGGTGAGCGTCACCGCGCGGAGCGTCGTCACCAGCCCAGCGCGGGGCCGGCCGGCGAACGTTCGCGGCGGGGCCGCGACGGCCGGCGGCGCGTGGACGACGCGTTCGACGCGCGCCAGAGCGTCGGGCGCAAGATCGGGGTCGAGCTCGCTCAGCGCCCGGCCGATCGGCTCGAGCTCGGCGGCGAGCCGTCGGCCCGCGTCGGTCGCGCAGACGCGGATAACACGCCGGTCTTCCCGGTCGGGCCGCCGCTCCGCGAGGCCCGCCGCCTCGAGCTTGTCGAGGTGTCCGCTTAGCGACGACCCGTCGAGATGAAGCTGGGCGGCGATGTCGGAGGGCCGGAGTCCCGTTTCGCCCGCGGCGAGCAGCAGCAGCACGAAGTACGGGACGTAACTGAGGCCGTGCGGCCGCAGCGCGCGGTTGTACTCGCGCACGATCCCGCGGGCCGCGACGTCGAGGCGGAAGCCGCGAAAATCCGGCGGTCGCAGGGTCGGAAGCGTCCGAGTCGCGGCCAACAGCGCCCTCTCTTGCAAAGGTGGTGGGGCACACGATAGCGCTCGCGAAGTGCTACGTCAATATTTCGGTTCCGAAGTATCAGATCACAGTAAGCGGCAGACCTAGCGTTCGGCACGTTCTTTCGCGTGATTCGGGGGTATTGGCGGGGTGCCAGGTATGCAAAATACCTGCATCTCGTTGGACCGATTCCGGAACGTGCTTCCGAGAAAGTGTTTGCCGACATGCGCTTTCGCTGGCTTTCTCTTGGCGGGTTTGCGCTTGCCGTCGCGGCGCTCGCGTCGTGCAACAGCAGCAACAGCAGCCCGCCGAATCCGGCCGTCATCCCGTACGTGATCGCACCCCAGACCTTCATCGCGCTGCCGAATCTGGCGGCCGGTACCAAGTTCACCTACGACATCGGCATCGTCGACGCCACCGCGCACCGCTACTACCTGGCGGACCGCACCAACTCCGCGCTCGACATCGTCAACACCGACTCGCTCGCGGTCATCGGCCAGGTGAAGGGCGGCTTCGCCGGCCAGACGGCGTCGAACGACACCTCGGGCCCCGACGGCGTCGCGTTCGTTCCCGGCGGAGCGGTCTACGTCGGCGACGTGAACACCGTGAAGGTCATCGACCCGGTGGGGATGACCGTGACGAAAACGATCGTCACCGGGACCGCGGGCTTCCGCACCGACGAAGGCTGCTATGACCCCGACGACCACCTCGTGATGTTCGCGAACCCGGCCGACTCGCCGCCGTATGCGACGTGGATCAGCACCACCACGAACACCGTCGTCGCGAAGCTGAACTTCCCCGGCTCGATCGGACTCGAGCAGTGCGTGTACGATCCGGGGACCAAGAACTTCTTCCTCAACAACGACGGAACGCCGGCGAACGCGCACGGTGAGTTGGACGTGATCCCCGCCGCCGGCGCTGCCGCGGGAACGCCCACGATCGCGAAGGCGAATCCCGAAGGAAACTGCGGCCCCGCGGGGCTGGCGCTCGGTCCGAACGAGAACCTCCTGGTCGGCTGCGACGCCCCGGCCGGCATGCAGCAAGAGACGTTGATCATGAACGCCAC
>DASYFS010000060.1:0-33444 GCA_036498305.1 Candidatus Elarobacter sp.
GGCGACGCAGTCGCTCGAGCGGCGCGACGTCGTCCTCGCCGGTCGCGGGCGAGCTGCGCGCGATCGCGGGGATGCTGCAGATCGTCACCGACCTCGAGCGGATCGGCGACTATGCCGTCGACATCGCGAAGAACGCGATCAAGCTCGCCGACGTCGCCGTGCGCCCGGCGAGCGTCGAGGTCGGCCGGATCGCCGGGCTGGCATACGAGATGCTCGCCAACGTGATGCGCGCCTACCGCGAGGGCGACACGGCGCTGGCGGACACCGTGATCGAGCGCGACGACGAGGTCGACCGGCTCTACCACCAGAGCCTCAGTGCGCTGCAGGCCGAGATGCAACGCGATCCGGGCACGGTCCCGGCCGGGACGCTGCTGCTGTTCGTGGTCTCGACGATCGAGCGCGTCGGTGACCGCGCCCAGAACATCGCCTGGCATACCAAGGACATCCTGGCGTGAGGCGGCTCGCCGCCACTGTGTTGCTGACGCTGACCCTCGCCGCCCCGGCGCTCGCCGCCGACCGCAACGTGAAGCTAACCCTCGACGGCCGCCCCGTCGACCGCGCCGGCGGGATCGCGGTGCTGCACAACGGCGTCATCTACGCCGACGTCGTCGACCTCGTGAAGGCGTTCGACGGACTGCTGACCTTTCAGGGGCCGGCGACCGTGGTGACGATCAACGGCGTCACCGCGCGGTTCACCCTGGGCAGCCGCACCGCGACGATCGGCGACGGCGCGATCACGATGCCGGGTCAGACGTTCCGCCGCAACGGCGACGTCTACGTCCCGCTGGAGATCTTCATCACCCGCGTCGCCAACGCGAAGGTGAAGACGAGCCCGGACCGTACCCGGGCGGACATCCTCGTCAACGCCAACCCGGTGAGTTGAACCCGCCGCTCGAACGCGCGCGCTTCGCGCTCAAGCCCGGACTCGTCTACCTCAACCACGCCGCCGTCGGCGTGCTCCCGATCGTGACGCGCAACGCGCTGCACGCGGCGGTGAGCGCGCACGCCGAAGGCGGTCTGGCCGGGATGTGGCCGTACGAGCAGAAGCTGCCGGCGTACCGGCGCCGGATCGCGGCGTTCATCAACGGCCACGGCGACGAGATCGCGCTGCTGCGCAACACCGGCGACGGCGCGACGATCCTCGCGCAAGGGCTGGGACTGCAGGCCGGCGACGAGATCGTCGGGGCGGCGAACGAGTTCGGCTCGAACGCGTATCCGTGGCTGGTGCTGCGCGAGCGCGGCGTCCACGTCAGGCTCATCGACGCACCGCGCGAGCGGATGACGCCGGACGTGCTGCGGCGGACGATGACGCCGCGGACAAAGGTCGTGACGGTGTCGTGGGTGACCTTCGACGACGGGTATCGCCACGATCTCACGGCGCTGGCCGAGGTCGCGCATGCGGGCGGGGCGGTGTTCGCCGTCGACGTGATGCAGGCGCTGGGGGCGTTCGGGCTCGACGTGCGGGCGACCGGGGTCGATGCGGTGTATGCCGGTGCGGCGAAGTGGCTGATGGGGCTGCAGGGCGTGAGCTTCTTGTGGCTGCGGTCATCGCTGCTGGATCGGGTTGCGGTGGCGCTGCCGGGATGGCGTTCGCCGAGCGATATGTGGGAGTTCCTGGACTACGAGCAGGGGTATGCGCGGACGGCTTCACGCTACGAAGGCGGGACGCCGAACGTCATCGGGGCGCTGTCGCTAGCGACATCGATGGATGTTCTGGAAGAAGCCGGACTCGATCGCATCGCGGCGCATGTGGTCGCGCTGACGGATCGCGTTGCGGAAGGTGCCGCGGCGCGGGGGTATGCGGTTCTCGGAGATCGTTCGCGCGACGACGTGAAGTCGGGGATCGTGACCATTTCGAAGGAGGGCGTGGATCCGATCGCGCTGGGCCGGCGCCTCGGCGAAGCGGGGGTCAACGTAACGTATCGCGCCAACGGCATTCGAATTTCGCCGCACGGCCACAACTCGTTCGACGACATCGACGCGCTCTTGTCAGCGCTGTAAGCGCGCTCGTCGCGCAGGAGATGAGGGCGCGCCGTCGCGTCATGGCGAGCTTGTCGAGCCACCCTCGTCGTCGGGCCGAGCGCAGTCGAGGGCGGACCCCATATCTCGGCGGCCACGATTCGGGCTCGCGCTTCGACTTCGCTCAGCGCGAGACGAGGGTCCCTCGACAAGCTCGGGATGACGTGACGTGGCTATTTCGTCGGGCTGCCGTCGCTCGTTCCGGAGAAGATCCCGGCGAACAAGTTGATCACCATTCCGATGATCACCGAGTTGTAGGCGAACGAGATGATCGAGTGGACGATCACCTCGCGCCGCACGCGCGTCTCGGTCACCTGCGGATCGGAGACGGCGAACGATGTCCCCAGCGTGAAGGCGAAGTACGCGAAATCCATGTCGGACGGCGGATCGTCCCCGGGGAACCGGATCCCGCCGCAGTCGGTCGGATCGTCGGGATCACCGTACCAGTACAGGTGCGCGTAGCGAAACGTGTAGACGGTGTGCACCAGGAGCCAGCCGGCGCTGATCGCGACGAATCCCAGCAGGTACGCGGTGTAGCGCTCGCCGACCGTGTGGACTTTCGGACCGTGGCCCAGGATCGCGACCGCGGACACGAGCCCAAGGACGACCGCGACGAAAACGACGACCGCGATCACGTTCTTGCCCGGATCGTCGAGCGCGGCCCGGGCGCGCGTCTGCTCGGCGTTGCCCCGCAGCGCGCCGAACCACCAGAACGCCAGCAGCGTGAGCGCCGCCGCGTCGTAGGCGGCGACGAAGCGGCTCGCGCCGGTCAGCCACGGGTTGAAGATCAGATAGGTCGCGATCCCCGCGATCACGGACGCGCCGAACGACAGCCTCCGCATCCGAGTGCGGGCGCGCAGCGCGGCAGCGGTGTCGAAGCGGCTCAGAACCCGTCGTCCGCGATCCGGCACGGGGCCATGATCGCGTCGCTCATCCCGTGGATGACGCGTTTGTCGGCCGGCGCGACGGTCGCGAGGATGCCGCCAAGCTTCGCTTCATCGCCGGCGACGAAGTAGTACGGGCAGAGGCGAACGCGGCCGTCCATCTCGGTGACCGCGCCGGTCGACTTGTCGACGTACGGAACGCGGACGCGGCGGCCTTTGTGGAAGCGCTGCAGGATGTGCGGCGTCCGATCGTAGGACGCGAGCGCGTTCGCGATCGCTTCCTTCCACTCGTCCTTGGTGAGGTCGTTCGCGACCTTGACGCCGCGTGATCCCCATGCCAGTTCGCTGAAGCCGGAGGGCTTGATGACGTAGTCGCGGTCGCTCTTGCCGAGGTTCTCGAGCTGCGACCAGTCGTGCACGGGGACGCCGCCGGCGCTGAGATCGACGATCGCGGCCTGCCACGGCAGCGGGCGCGGGTCCATGATCCAGGTGCGCGGGAAGATCCCGAGCAGCCGCTCGTCGACCTTGTCGCCGAGCTCGGCGCGCCAGTACGACCGCAGCCCCGGATGATGAAAGAGCGCGAACGACGACTTCTCTTCGAGATGCGCCTTCGGCGGCGGCGTCAGCTTGACGCGATTGTGCCGCGCGGCGTAGAGAATCAACTCTTGCTTGGGGACGTTGAGGAGATCGAACAGCTCGAAGTTCCGGTAGAGGACGTCGATCTTCGTCTCGCGGCCGTCGTCGCTGCGCACGAACAGCGCCTCTTCGGTGAACACGATCTGCTCGGGGCGGCAGACGATCGCCGTCACGATTCCGAGCGCGTTCATCCGATCGCCGAGCCAGCGCAGCTCGCCGCGGTAGTCGTCCGATTCCTGGCTCACCACGATCGCGACCGTCGGCTTCTCGATCCCTGCCGTCGCGGCGAGGACCTCGCCGAAGCGCAGCGGCATCCCGTCGACGCCGCCGACGGAGTCGCTGCCGATCTCGCAGTACGTCTGCGCCATCGCGCCGACGAACCCCATCCCCCCGGGCACGCTGTCGAGTTCGCTCGCGATGTAGCCGTCGTCGCCGAGGATCAGGTCAGGCCGGATGACGCGCGGGACGTCTTGCTTGAAGCGGTTCTGCCGCGCGAGCTTCACGATCTGCTCGGGCTTGCCGCGGTCGAGCTCTTCGGCGATAAACGCCGGTGCCGTGCCGCGCGCGCTGCGCAGGTAGAGCGCGTTGAGCGCTCGGTAGAAGGCGAGCAGGTCGTGACCGAGCGTCTCGATCGCGCCGACGGTGTGCGGCGAGAGCGGGAACGGCTCCGGTGAGACCCGCCAAGCAACGCCTTCGGCGCTGCCGTCCGATACGCGGAAGAGTCCGGACGGAAGGTGCTCGGTAACGTATCGTCCGCGCCCCGCGGCGTCGAGTTCGGGGACTACGCTGGTACAGCCCATCAGCTGCGTCGGCGACACCGCATGTCTTTGCCGCAAACAGCACCGCGGGGTCCGCGGTTGCGTCGACCGGTCCGATTTACGCTATTTGAGCGGAATCGCTCCCGGGAGCAGGAGGGCATGCTCGATCCGCGCCGCGCCGCCTGCGTAGGCGAGCGTCAGGTGCATCGTGTAGTTGAGGCCCAGCGGGGACAAGCTCACGTCGTCGACGGTCCGCGAGGTTGCCGCGCCGGGAAGCACCTCGACAGAGGTGCCGTGGCTGAACGAGCCGCCGGCGGCCTTGAAGCTCTCGGTCACCGGGACGCTCTTCCCGTCGGGTGTCCCGGCGCAGACGCTCACCGCGACCGCCTGGCCGCCGACCGGGAACGACTCGGTGGAGCACCGCGGCGCCGGCTGGGCAACCGCCGGAGCCACCGAAGCGGTCATGAACACGGCGGCGATGACGAAAGTCCGCATGGTCCGGGAACGTATTCGAGGAGGCTGCCGTTGCGCATCCCGAGACGCCCCGGACACCGGTTCTCTGCCGAACGCTACCGATACCAAATACGAATGACCAGTTCCATCGACCTCATCGCCCTCGACCTCGACGGCACCCTCCTCGCATCCGACGAGACGATCAGCGCCCGCAACCGGGAAGCGATCGGCCGCGCCCTGGCGGCCGGGATCCGGGTCGTCCTCGTCACCGGCCGCGGGGTCGACACCCCGATCAAGATCTCGAAGGAGCTCGGGCTGAACCTCCCGGTCATCTGCTGCCACGGGGCGCTGACGAAGGACTTCGGGGCCAACAAGACCCTCGAGCACGTCCCCGTCCCCTTGGTGTACGCGAAGCCCATGATCGAGTTCGCCGAGAAGAACCGGCATCCGATCGCGATCTACGTCGAGGAGGCGTTCTACCGGCTCACCGACTCGCACGTCTACATGCAGGACATGCGCGGCCCGGGCTGGTTCGAGGTCGCATCGTTCGCCGAGGTCCTCACCGAGGCGCCGACGTTTCTGCGCTTCCTGGGCACCGAGTCGGTCGCCGCGATGACCGCCCAGTTCGGCGACCTGCCGCTGAACTTCCGCAACGAGACCTGGGGCGACTTCGTGGAGTGCGCCGTCCTCAACCGCGAGGCGAGCAAGAAGAACGCGCTCAAGCGGCTGTGCGCGGACTTCGGGATCCATGCCGACCGCGTGCTCGCGGTCGGCGACTCGCGCAACGACGTCCCGATGCTGCGCTGGGCGAAGATCGGCGTCGCGATGGGGAACGCGTTGCCCGAGGTGCGCCAAGCCGTACGCTACGTGACCTCCTCGAACGACGGCGACGGCGTCGCGCTCGCGATCGAGCGCTTCGCGTTGCCGCCGGCGACAAAGACCGCCTGACGTGCAGCCCGCTGCACCGAGCCCGCAGTACGAGGCCGAGCTGCGCACGGTCCTGGCGTCACGCGACTGGTCCGCGCTGCGCGAGTTCACCCGTACGCACAATGAGATCCCGGACGACGTCTACGAGCAGGACCGTCACTTCTGGGAGGTGCTGCTCCACAAGCTGACGTGCAACCGCATCGACCTGCTCGGCCTGCACGACGAGTCGCGCGCCTGGCTGGAAGAACGCGGCTACACGACCGATCTCGGCGGTCAGTGATGCGCGTGCGCGTGCTCGCGTTCGCGCGGCTGCGCGAGCTCGTCGGGTTCGGCGCGCGCGACCTGGAGCTGGCCGACGGCGCGACGATCGCGAGCCTCTGGGACGGCCTCGCGCGCGAGGCAGCGGAGCTGCCGGCGCATCGCGCCTCGACGCGCTTCGCGCGCAACGGTACGCTCGCGGACGCCGCGACGGCGCTGACCGACGGTGACGAGGTGGCGCTGCTGCCGCCCGTCGGGGGCGGCTGACGATGATCGGGATCTCGCCCGAAGCGCTCGATCCCGACGCGCTCGTGCGCGCGGTGCGCGGCGACGAGCACGGCGCGGTCGTGACGTTCCTCGGCACGACGCGGCGGACATCGCCGGGCGATCCGCGTCCGGTCGAGGCGCTGGAGTACGAAGCCTATCCCGAGATGGCCGTCGCCGAGATGGAGAGGATCGCCGCGGAGACGCGCGAGCGCTTCGGGCCGCTCGAGATCGCGATGGTCCATCGCACGGGTCGCGTCGTGCTCGGCGAACCGTCGGTCGTGGTGGTCGTCGCGGCGCCGCATCGCGGGCCGGCGTTCGAGGCCTGCCGGTTCGCCATCGACGCGCTCAAGGCGCGCGTCGCGGTGTGGAAGCGCGAGGTCTACGCCGACGGCGGCGCCGCCTGGATCGCCAACCAGCCATGAACGTCTCGCTCCACCGCGTCGATGCGGGCTTCAATCGGATCGCCGTGCTCGAATACGAGGCGCGGCGCGCGCGCGACGTCACGCTCGTCGTCGGTCACGGATACTCGAGCTCGAAGCAGAACCTCGACGGGCTGTGCTCGTTCCTCGGCTCGCACGGTTTTGGCGTGTACGCGCTCGACTTTCCGGGCCACAAGCTCGGTGCGAGCGGCGGACGATTGCGCTCGTCGGACGATCTGGTCGACGCGATGGCGGCGGTGGTGCGGTTCGCGCGCGAACGCGGCGCGACCGAGGTCTACACGGTCGGGCACAGCATGGGAGCGACGACGGCGCTGTGCGCCGCCGGCGCCGATCCGACGATCGCCGGTGCGGTCTCGATCGCGACCGGCTACGGGCGGATCGCCGCGCTCGATGCGTTCGCGGCGCGCGGCGTCGTCGATCTGCGCTCGTCATACGTCGACGGGCTCACGCTGCAGCAGCTCTCGGCGGAGTGGGAGTCGCTGCTCGACGACGCGCTGTTGGGCCTGGCTGGCCGCCCGCTGCTCGTCGTCGGGGCCGAGCGCGACGCGATGGTGACGAAGGCCTCGGTGCAGGGCCTCTTCGATCGAGCCTCCGAGCCGAAGCAGCTCGCGTTCGTCGACAGCGACCACACCTTCGCCGGCGACAACAGCCGCGCGACGGTCCTCGGGTGGCTCTCCGCAATGCACCCGCGGCGTGCGGCGGCGGCGCCCGAAACCCCGCTGATCGACGCGCCGCTCTAACGAGCCGTGAGCTCCAGCCTGGCCGGCCGCGCCGACCTGCGGCGCTATAGCCGCCACCTGCTGATCCCCGAAGTCGGCCTCGCCGGCCAAGAACGGCTGGCTTCGTCGCGCGTGCTGGTCGTCGGCGCCGGCGGACTGGGGTCACCGGTCCTCGCCTACCTCGCCGCCGCCGGCGTCGGCCGGATCCTCGTCATCGACGACGACACCGTCGACGTGACGAACCTGCAGCGCCAGATCCTGTACGACACTGCCGACGTCGGCGCGCCGAAGGCGACGCGCGCCGCCGAACGATTGCGTGCGCTTAACCCGCAGATCGCGATCGATCCGCTCACCGCACGCCTCGACGCCTCGAACGCGCGCGAGCTGGTGCGGCTCGTCGACGTCGTCGTGGACGGCAGCGACACCTTTTCCACGCGGTACCTCGTCAACGACGCCTGCGTGCTGGAGCACAAGCTCGACGTCAACGGCGCGATCTTCCGCTTCGACGGCCAGCTCTCGGTCTTCGGCGCCCAAGGCGGGCCGTGCTATCGCTGCCTCTATCCCGAAGCGCCGCCCGAACATCTCGTGCCGACGTGTTCCGAGGGCGGTGTCCTCGGCGTCCTCGCCGGAATGGTCGGAACGTTCCAAGCCAACGAAGCGCTGAAGGTGCTGCTCGGGATCGGCACGCCGCTGATCGGCCGCCTGCTGCTGATCGACGCGCTCGACGCACGCGTGCGCGAAGTGCGGATCGCGCGCGACCCGGCATGCCCGCTCTGCGGCGACGCCCCGACGATTCATGAGGTCGGAACGGAGCCGCCGCGAGACGTGCTCCGCCGCACCGTCGCCGAGCTCGATCTCGACGGGCTGGATTCTGCGCTGGAAGCGGGAGCCGTCCTGCTCGACGTCCGCGAGCCGCACGAACGCGCGCTCGGCGAGGTCCCCGGAGCGACCGCGATCCCCGCGACCGCATTGGAAGGCCGGATGCACGAGCTCGACACCGCGCGCGCCTACGTCGTGGCCTGCCGCGTCGGCTCGAAATCACGCTGGGCGGCCGAGCGCCTCAAGGAAGCCGGCTTCGGCAAGGTCTATCACCTGCGCGATGGACTCCTCGCCCTCGCCGCACGCGACGCCAGCTTCGATTTATTCTAACCCTCACGTCATCCCGAGCTTGTCGAGGGACCCTCGTCGTCGGCCCGCGCGAAGCCGCGGTCCGACCCCGCATCTTGGCGGTCACGATGAGGGGTCGCACTCGACTTCGCTCGCGCGACGACGGGGGTCCCTCGAGCCTTTATCGGACAAAGTTTTTTCAAAACTTTGGCCGCTAAAGGCGCTCGGGATGACGAGCTGATGATCCAATCGTTCCCGACCATCTTCGCCGAAGCGCGCGTCTTCGTTCCCGATGTCTTCGAAGACGACCGTGGCTTCTTCAAAGAGACGTGGTCGGATCCGAAGTACGCCGACCTCGGCCTCGATGTCCGCTGGGCGCAGGACTCGTGCTCCTGGTCGACGCGCAACGTGCTGCGCGGCCTGCATTATGACTTCGCGATGGCGAAGTTGGTGCAGTGCGTGAAGGGCCGCATCTGGGACGCGATCGTCGACCTGCGGCGCGACTCGCCGACCTACCTGAAGTGGCAAGGCTTTCTGCTGAGCGATCGCAACCACAAGCAGCTCTACGTCCCGGCCGGCTTCGGCCACGGCTTCCTTGCCCTCGACGACGAGGCGGTTGTGTACTATAAGAACAGCGTGCCGTACGATCCCAGCCGCGAAGGCGCGGTGCTGTGGTGTAACACGAAGATCGGCGTCGGGTGGCCGCTCGTCGGGCCGCCGCGGCTCTCGGCGAAGGACGCCGCCGTCGGGGACGATTTCTTGCCGTGATCGAGCGGCCGTTCGGCCCGACCGGGCGCGACGTCCCGGTCATCGGTCAGGGAACGTGGAACACGCCGACCCGCGGCGAGCGGGCCGAAGAAGCGAAACGCGCGCTGCGGCGCGGCATCGAGCTCGGAATGACGCACATCGACACCGCTGAGATGTACGGCGACGGCGCCTCGGAGCGGCTGATCGGCGAGGCGATCCGCGGCCTGCGTCGCGAGGAGCTCTTCATCGTCAGCAAGGTGCTGCCGTCGAACGCCAGCTATGACGGGACGATTCGCGCCTGCGAGCGTTCGCTGCAGCATCTGCAGACCGACTACCTCGACGCGTACCTGCTGCATTGGCGCGGCTCGTATCCGCTCGAAGAAACGATGGGCGCGATGGAGCAACTCGTCGCCGACGGCAAGATCCGCGCGCTGGGCGTCAGCAACTTCGAGGTCGCCGACCTGGAGGAGGCGCAGGCCGCGCTCACGCGCGAGAAGATCGCGTGCAATCAGGTCCTCTACCATCTGGCGGAGCGCACGGTCGAAGAGCACGAGCTGCCGTACTGCCGCGAGCACGGCATCGCCGTGACCGCCTACACGCCGTTCGGACGCGGCGAATGGGAGCACGCGAAGGGCGCGCACGTCGTTCGCGAGATCGCGCAGGCGCACGGCGCGACGCCCCATCAGATCATCCTCGCCTTCCTCACCCGCGACGACGCGGTGTTCGCGATCCCGAAGGCCGCGAGCGTCGCACACGTCGAGGAGAACGCCGGTGCCGGCGATCTGCGCCTCTCGGCCGACGAGATCGCGCGGATCGACGCGGCGTTTCCGCGCAAGCGCCGGCGCGGCGGGATCCCGACACTCTAAGCATGGCGGCGACGGCGCTCGACACGAGCCGAGCCGTCAAGGAGATCGCGGTGCGTTGCGGCGCACGCGCGGTGCGGATCGCCGCCGCGGACAGCGATCCGGCGACGCTCGATCGGATGCGCGCTGCGCTCGGGCGCGGCGACCTTGCGACCTGGTCGTACGGCGACGCCTACGCGCGCGCCGCGACCGACCCGCAGGCGCTGTTGCCCGGTGCGCGCAGCGTCGTCTGCATCGCCGTCCCGTACGCGACCGCGCCGCCGCCGGAACGCCGCGGGCGAGGCCGCGTCTCCGCGTACGCCTGGTCGCGGGATTACCACCGCGCCATGCACGCGCTGCTGCGCGCGATCGCGGCGGAGATCGACCTGTTGGCCGGCGCGCCGGCGACCGAGGTCGTGTGCGACACGGCGCCGCTCGCGGAGCGCGCCTTCGCGGCGCGGTCCGGACTGGGCTGGATCGGCAAGCACACCAGCCTGATCGTACACGGTCTGGGCTCCGCGGTGTTCCTCGGCGAGATCGTGACGACGCTCGCGCTCGAACCGGATCCGCCCCTGCGCACGTCGTGCGGCGCGTGCACGCGCTGCGTCGACGTCTGCCCGACCGGCGCGTTGCGCGGCGACCGCACGATGGACGCGACGCGCTGCATCAGCGATCTGACGCAGCGCCGCGATGCGATTCCGCGCGCGCTCCGTCCGCTGATCGGCACGTGGGTGTGGGGCTGCGATCTCTGCAACGACGCCTGCCCGCCGTCGATCCTTGCCGGCCGCGCGGGCGGCGCCGCGTTCGCTCCGGCCGCTGATGCGATCGCCGCGCCCGATCTGCGCGTGCTGCTGCGAACGCGCGGCGCGGCGTTTCGCAGCATGCGCGCGACCGGGATGGGGTGGCGCGGCGCGGCGGTGTTGCGCCGCAATGCCGCGGTCGCGCTCGGCAACGAGCTCGATCGCGCCAACGTCCCCGCGCTCATCGACGCGCTGCGCGACGATCACAGCGCGCTCGTCCGCGGTCACGCGGCCTGGGCGCTCGGGCGCATCGGCTCGCCGCGGGCGCGCGCCGCGCTGCACGCAGCAGCGGCGAGCGAGCGCGACCCCGCGGTCCGCGAAGAAGTGATGCTCGCGTTGGAACCTCGCGGAACCCTCGCGGCGTTCCAGCAGCAGACGTTATGAAGAATCGCCGTTTCGCTTTGCTCGCCGCCGTCGCGATTGCCGCGCTGATCGCGCCCGTCCGCACCGTCGCGGCAGGCTCCGAATCCGAGCTGTACGCCCGGATGCAGAGGGTCAACGCCGGCCTCACCAGCTACCAGGCGGACGTCACCGCCGCCGTCGTGAGCCACGGCTTTCCGTACCTCAACCCGACCCTGCAGGGGCACGCCTACTTCAAGCGGCCAGACAAGAACGCCGTCATCTTCGATACGCTGCCGATCATCGCGCAGCAGGTCAAGCACGTCGTCGCGACGATCGAGCCGCCCTCGGAATGGCCGTCCGTCTACGACGTGACCCCCACCGGAGACGACGGCACCGCCGGCACGTTCAAGCTCGTGCGGAAGAAAAACGGCCGCATCGATCACATCGACGTGAAGGTCGACGACAAGACGGCGACCGTCATCGGGATGACCTACTACTACAAAGAAGGCGGCGGCACGATCGCCGTCACCCAGACGTACGACCAGATCAACGGAAACTACGTCGTGAAGACCCAGACCGGCAAGGTCGACATCCCGCATTACAACGCCGACGTGACCTCGACGTTCGGGAACTACAAGCTCAACGTCCCGGTCGACGACAAGGTGTTCGAGAACTCGTAGTCCCGTCGCGCGGCCACCCGCAGCGCGACGTCATCCCGAGCTTGTCGAGGGACCCCCGTGGTTCCGCGAGCGCAGTCGAGCGGAACACCACTATCGTGACGGCCAAGACGCGGGGTCGGCCCTCGACTACGCTCGGCCCGACAACGAGGGTCCCTCGACAAGCTCGGGATGACCACGATGGGAACCATTCTCGGCTTCGGGGAATCTTGCCGCTCACGTGCAGACGATCGACCTGATCGGGGGAGCCCCGCTCACCGACGCCTTTCAGCGGCCGATCACGTACCTTCGGGTGTCGGTGACCGATCGCTGCAACCTGCGCTGCGTCTACTGCATGCCCGAAGCGGGCCTGCCGTGGATCCCCAAGCCGGAGATCCTCAGCTACGAGGAGATCGCCGAGATCGTCGCCGCCGCCGCAAGCATCGGCGTGCGCAGCATCCGTCTGACCGGCGGTGAGCCGCTGATCCGCCGCAACCTCGACACGCTCGTTCGCATGATCGCCGCGATCCCGGGGATCGACGACATCGCGCTTTCAACGAACGGACTGCTGCTCGCCGACCAGGCTGAAGCGCTGCTGGCTGCCGGCCTCAACCGCGTCAACGTCTCGCTCGACACGCTCGACGACGGGCGCTTCACCGCGATCGCGCGCCGTCCGGGCCTCGAGCGCGTGCTCGCCGGAATCGATGCCGCGCTCGCGAACGGGCTCGGCCCGGTGAAGCTGAACTGCGTCCTGATGCGCGGCACCAACGACGACGAGCTCGAAGCGTTTGCCGCGCTGACCCGCGAGCGTGCCGTGCACGTGCGGTTCATCGAGGTGATGCCGGTCGAGGACAACGTCGCGCTGCAGGCGCAGAGCTGGGTCTCCTCCGATGAAGTCATCGAACGGCTCAGCGCGCTGGGCGAGCTGCGCGCGGTGGCGAACCCGCATGGGAACGGGCCGGCGCGAACGTTTGCGTACGACGATGCGCCGGGCACCGTCGGCGTGATCTCGCCGCTGGCGCACGACTACTGCGAACGCTGCAACCGGGTACGGCTGTCGGCCGACGGCCGGCTGAAGCTGTGCCTGTTCGGCGATCATCTCATCGATCTCCGCACGCCGCTGCGCAATGGCGGCGGGCAAGAATCGATCGTCTCCCTGTTGCGGGCCGCGATGCACGTGAAGCCCGAGCGGCACCATCTCGTGCTCGGCGAGACCTCGTCGGCGATGCGCGCCTTCAGCGAGATCGGCGGCTAACGCCCCGTTCGTCATCCCGAGCTTGTCGAGGGACCCTCGTGGTTCCGCGAGCGAAGCCGAGCGGAACGCTGCGATCTTGATCGCCGAGATGCGGGGTTGCCCTTCGACTGCGCTCAGGACAACGACGAAGGTCCCTCGAGCCTTTATCGGACAAAGTTTCTTCGAAACTTTGGCCGCTAAAGGCGCTCGGGATGACGAGGGACGTTACTCGATCGACTTCCGGAAGAACGCCAGCATCCGGCCCTGATCGGGCATGATCCGGAACTCCTCGAAGCCCCACGACTTCGCCTGAGCGATCCCGCGGTTGTCGCCCATCGCCAAAAGAAACGTCAGCGTCTTCACGTGGCGCTTGCGCGCGATGTTCTGGACGTCGGTGATCAGCTGCGTCGCGACCCCGTGCGGCGCGTCGCTGCGCGTTCGCAGCGCCTCGACCATCGCGACGTCGATGCCGTTCGCGGCCTCGGGGTCGGCGTAGCCGGTCGGAAAGCTGAAGACGAGCTGCACGGTGCCGAGGAGTCCCGACGAGTCTTCGGCGACGAGGATCAGGCGCCGCCCGGCCTGCTGCTCGCTCAGCCATTTCTGGACGCGCGGCTCCCAAGGCTCACCGGTCGGCGTCGAACCGGTGACGACGCCGTCGGAGACCAGCCGTTCGGCGTCGCGCTGCGACGCGTATCGGATGAAGACGCGGCTCACCTGGCGCAAGTACGCAGCCTAGGAATCGTTCTCCCGTCGCCGGCCCGTCCGGCGGGCGAGCCCGGGGGTTTGCGGCCGCCCTGGGAATAGGAGCGTCATGCTGAGCAAACCATTCGTTTTTGTCGTGGCCGGCGCCGTTGCGGTTGCGCTCGCGACGGGCTGTTCCAAGAGTACGGATCAGTCGCAATCGTCGACGACGACCACGCAGGGCAGCGCATCCACGACGAGCGCCGCCCCCTCGTCGACGTCGGGCGCCGCGACGACCGCGCTCGGCGACGCAGCACACGGGAAGCAGATCTTCTCGACGAATTGCGCGAGCTGCCACGGCGCGACCGGCGTCGAGGGCGGGATCGGTCCCTCGCTCAAAGGCGAGAAGGCGAAGAAGAACTACGATCAGACGATCGCATGGATCCACGACCCGAAGCCGCCGATGCCGAAGCTCTGGCCGTCGCCGCTCAACGACAAGGACGTCCAGGACGTCGCCGCCTACGTGCAGACGCTCTAGGCCGAGGACCGCGAAGCCGGCGTAGTGAACGCCGCCCGGCGTGGCCCGGGCGGTGTTCGCTTTCACGAGGGACTTGCGTCTGAGCGATCACGCCGGACTTGCCGCCGCAGCGCGTCACGGCGACGTCGTACCGGTTTTGGTGATCGATTCGGTCGGCGCCGCGCGGCTGCGCCGCTCCCCGCGCCGCGCCGCGTACTATTGCGCGGCGGTGCGTTCGCTCGACCTCGCGCTGCGCGCGCGCGGCAGCGCGCTGATCGTGCGGCGCGGAAACGCGGGACAGATCTTGCGCGCGCTCGCACGCGCCGTCGGCGCGTCGGTCGTCGGCTGGAGCTGCGGCTACGATAGCAAGAGCATTCGCCGCGACCGCACCCTGCAGTCGACGCTCGAAGAAGCGGGCCTGCGCGCGCTACCCGTTCACGACGCCCCGGCGTTGCCGCCGGAAGAGGCGGCCTCCGAGCACCATCGCGGCGAGGGGTACCGCGCGCTGGTCCCCTACCTCGCGCGCTGGCGCATGCTGGCGCCGCCGCCGGATGCGGGGAGCGCCCAGTTCGCCGCCGTCGAGATCCCGAGCGAGCCGCTGCCGTCGCCCGAGGAATTCGGCGCCGTCCCGGGGAGCGAGCCGGAGGCCGGTGAGGACCAGGCGCGCGCGCAGCTCGCGGCCTACCTGCGCGGCCCGGTGCTGCATTACGGCGTCGCCCGCAACGTGCCGGGCGACGGCGGCACCTCGCGACTCTCCGCGCCGCTCTCGTTCGGCACGATCGG
Source organism: Candidatus Elarobacter sp. (assembly GCA_036498305.1). Taxonomy (GTDB): domain Bacteria; phylum Vulcanimicrobiota; class Vulcanimicrobiia; order Vulcanimicrobiales; family Vulcanimicrobiaceae; genus Vulcanimicrobium. The sequence continues at coordinate 15,071 of DASYFS010000060.1, forward strand.
CGCGCGCGAGGTCGTGCGCGCCGCCTGCGAGCGCAACGGCGATCCGTTTCTGCTGACCGAGGAGCGGACGTCGCTGACGCTCTTCCTGCGCGCGCTCGGGCAGCGCGACTTCTTCCTGCAGCTCGCGTGGTTCAACGAGTCGCTCGACGAAGAGCCGCTGCAGCCGAAGATGCGCGGCTTCGCGTTCGCGCGCACGCATCCGCAGCTCGAGGCCTGGCGCGAGGGGCGCACCGGCTTTCCGCTCGTCGACGCGGGGATCCGCGAGCTGCACGCGACCGGCTGGATGCACCCGCGCGTCCGCTCGATCGCAGCCTCGTTCCTGACCTTCGATCTGGGCATCGACTGGCGTGTCGGCCGCGACGAGTGGGACCGCTACCTCATCGAGGACGACCCGGCACTGGCGGCCGGCAACTGGCAGTGGGCGGCCGGCGTCGGCGCCGATCTCGCCGCCTACCCGCGCATCTACAATCCGGCCAAGCAAGCCCGGCGCTTCGACCCCACCGCGGCCTACATCCGGCGCTGGATCCCCGAGCTCGCCAACCTCCCGGACGTCGCTATCCTCGATCCGGCCGCCGGCCGGCGCGAGCGGCAGATCGAGCTCCCGCTCTTCAGCGACCGCGGCTACCCCGCGCCGGTCCTCGACCACGAGGAAGCGGCGCGCGCCTTCCTCGGGCGCTACACGCGCGAGGTCCGCGCCCCCGGCTGAGCCGAAAGCTGATCGTGATGAACGATCAGCCGAAGCCCGCGGCGCACGACAGCGGCACCCCCGAGAACCTCCTGCGCTTCATGACGTCGGGCTGGGCGCTCCCGCCCGGCACGCCGGCGGCACCCGTCGACGGCATCGAACGCTTCGCCGCGCGGCGCACGGCGCTGTCGGCGGCGCATCCGGGTCTCACGCTGATCGTTCCGACCGGGCGCGAGAAGACGCGCTCGAACGACACCGCGTACCGCTTCCGCCCGGGAACCGACTTCTATTACCTCACCGGCAACGTCGAGCCCGACAACGTCCTCGTCATGACGGCGCGCGACGGCGGCCACGACGCGATCCTCTACTGCGAGCCGAACCCCGGCAAGACCGACGCGACGTTCTTCACCGACCGGGTGAAGGGCGAGCTGTGGGTCGGCCCGCGGCTCGGGCTCCCGCAAACGGCGCAGCGCTACGGCATCGCGACGAAGCCGCTGGCTGAGCTCAAGGACGCGCTCGCGGCGACGACCGCCGCCGAGCGGCGCGTGCTGCGCGGGATCGAACCCGAGCTCGATGCGACGCTGCCGTCGACGGCGACCGACGAGCACGATCCCGACGCCGAGTTCGCGACGTTCCTCTCAGAGATGCGCCTGATCAAGGACGAGCTCGAGGTTCGCGAGCTGCGGCGCGCGATCGCGGCGACGCAGCGCGGTTTCGACGACGTCATCCGCGCGCTGCCGGCCGCGACGACCGAGCGTCACATCGAAGGCACCTTCAACCTGCGCGCGCGCACCGACGGCAACGACGTCGGCTACGGGACGATCGCGGCCTCCGGTCCCAACGCGTGCACGCTGCATTGGACGCACAACAATCGCACGCTCGGCGAGAACGAGTTGCTGCTGCTCGATGCGGGCGTCGAAGCGGAAACGCTCTACACGGCGGACGTCACGCGCACGATCCCGATGAGCGGAGCCTTCACGCCGGAACAAAAGACCGTCTACGAGCTCGTCCTCGCCGCGCAGGAAGCCGCCCTGGAGCAATGCCGCCCCGGCAACGACTTCCTCGCTCCCAACAAAGCGGCGATGCAGGTCCTCGCCGCCGGGCTTGAACGCCTCGGCATCCTCGCCTCAGCCGAAGAAGCGCTGCGCGACGAGAACCTGTTCTACAAGCGCTACTCGCTGCACAACGTCAGCCACATGCTCGGCCTCGACGTCCACGACTGCGCCAAAGCGCGCGCCGAAACATACAAGTTCGGCGCACTCAAAGCCGGCATGGTTCTCACCGTCGAACCCGGTCTCTACTTCCAGCCCGACGACCTCACGGTGCCGGCAAAATACCGCGGCATCGGCGTGCGCATCGAAGACGACGTCCTGATCACCGAGAGCGGCGTCGAGAATCTCTCAGCCGCCATCCCGCGCACGACGGCCGACGTTGAGGCTTGGGTTCGGTCTTCGGGGGTGCGGCAGCACTCGTAATCGAGCTTTGGTGGCGGCGGGTGCGGGGCGGCGGCGCTTGGGCGTCCGGCACGCTCCCGCCGCGCATCCTGCGCTCTGGTCGCTACGTTGCTCCTCGCTCTCGCCCTCCGGGCTTCGCTCGTCGCAAAGTACCGGCCGCCCAAGCGCCGCCGCCCCGCACCCTCCGGCACGATTCGTGACGGAGTTATGCGGCACGCCCTCATCGCGAACACGACGACGAGGGCGTGCGAGGAGCGCTTATAGCGACCGGTTAGGCTGTGCGGTGTTCTGAGGATGGGAGGCGTGCGTCGACCCAGTCGCTGACGATTGGGACGTTTACGTCGTCGCCTTGGAAGACTTTGAAGGCGTAGACGACGCTGGCTACGAGCCACACTGGAGCGATGAACGGGAGTAGGGGCCAGGCTCCGAAGCCGATGATCGGGAGCGAGGCGATTGCGCCGAGGAGGGCACCGAAGCCCCACATGCCGGCGTTGAACCCCAGTGCTTGCCAGGCTTGGCGGCGCACGAAGAGCGAGCCCCTCGCATCGAGGAGTGCGATCAGCGCGAGCGGCCAGAACGGGTAGCTCAGCGCCACAAGGCCGCGGGTCTCCGGACGCACGCTCAGCGCGTTGGAGGTGGTCACCGTGACCCTGGGCGGCGGCGGCGCGTACTGCTGGTACTGCGGCTGCGGTTCGGGGTGCGGCGGGGGCGGGGTTTGGTAGGTGCCGTACGAGGGGCCCACGTTGCCGTTGATCGCTTGCGCTCCGCGCGCGGCTTCGATCTTGGCGGCCATGACGCAGCTGGGGCAGACGCCGCTCTCGTTGCGGCACGTCGGGCAGATCGGCTTGCGGCAGCCGGTGCACTGCGCGACTGATGGGACGGCGTGATGGAAGAAGCAATCCACGGTGCGTACTCGACCTCAGGTGAGTGAGAACTGCCGAAGGTACTGTTCGGCCGCGGCGAAGGTTTCGTGGTGAACCCGACGTATCGCCGGCTCCTTCGCGAAGCGCGTCCCTACTATGGGCGCCTGGCGCTGGGGACGTTCTTCGGCGTCATCGCCGGTGCCGCGCCGCTCATGCTGGCGAAGGTAGCAGGCTACCTGCGCGCCGACGTCCTGGTTCCCAACCCGAACTGGAACGTTCTGGTGCTGATCGTCGTGCTGATCGTCGTCTCGCAGATCGTCGGCAACGCGGCGGGATACGGTCAGGCCTATCTGACGGCGTTCGCCGGGCAGAAGATGGTCGCGACGTTCCGGGCGCGGATGTTCTACCGCATTGCGCGGATGCCGCTGCGCGAGTTCGACCGCTGGCGACCGGGCGAGCTGCAGTCGCGGATGTCGGCCGACCTCAACCTGATGACCGACGCGATGTCGATCTCGCTGCCGCAGTTCGTGCAGATAACAGTGACGTTCATCGGCGCGCTTGTCTACATCATCGCGCTCGACTGGTTCCTCGCGCTCGTGCTCTTAGTTGCGGCGCCGATCGTGGCCTGGGTCGTGAGCATGTTCAACGGGCTGATCGTCAGCGGGACGCGACGGGCGCAGGAGCGGATCGCGGACCTCTCCAGCAACCTGACCGAAGTGCTCGGCAACATGCGCGTCGTGAAAGCGTTCCGGCGCGAGCGGTTCGAGCGCGATCGCTTCGAGCGCGCCAACGAGAACTATTTCGGCGCGGCCATGAAGGTCACGCAGTTCAGCCAGACCCAAGCGCCGGTGCTCGCGATGATCGTCATGCTGGCGATCTGCGCCGTCATCGCGTTCACCGCCCGCGAGGTCTCGGTCGGGCGGATGACGCCGCCGCAGGCGTTCGAGTTCTGGACGGCAACGAGCTTGCTGATCAATCCGATGAACCGGTTCTCGATCTTCTTTGCCGACTTCGGGCGCGCGTTCGTCGGGGCCGGACGGGTGTTCGAGATCCTCGACGTGCCGGTCGAGCCCGACGATCCGCCGAGCGCGAAGGCGCTGCCGTGTATGCGCGGCGACGTGCGGTTCGAGCACGTCACCTTCAGCTATGACGACGACCGGCCGGTGCTGGTCGACTTCTCGGCGGAGATGCTGCACGGCGAGGTCGTCGCGCTCGTCGGGCCGTCGGGGGCCGGGAAGAGCACGATCGTCAACCTCGTGCCGCGGTTCTACGAGCTACAGCAGGGGCGGATTACGGTCGACGGCGTCGACATCGCCGACGTCCGGCTCTCCGATCTGCGCGACGGGATCGCGATCGTGCCGCAGGAGACGCAGCTCTTCAACGGGACGATCGCCGACAACATCCGGTACGGGCGGCTGAACGCCGGTGACGACGAGCTGATCGCGGCGGCGCACGAGGCGAACGCCGACGAGTTCGTCCGCAAGCTGCCGGAAGGCTACCAGACGGTCGTCGGCGAGCGCGGGATCCGGCTCTCGGGCGGACAGCGGCAGCGGATCGCGATCGCCCGGGCGATCCTGCGCGACCCGCGGATTTTGATCCTCGACGAGGCCACCTCGGCGCTCGACTCGCACTCCGAGGCGCTGATCGAGGATGCGCTCGATCGGCTGCTCCCGGGACGGACGACCCTGATCATCGCCCACCGGCTCTCGACGATCCGGCGCGCGACCAAGATCCTCTACATCGAGGGCGGGCGGGTCCGGGAGACCGGAAGCCATGAGACGCTGCTCGCCTCCGGGGGCGCGTACGCCGCCCTCCATGCGGCCCAGTTCGGGCGCTAAGGGCTCAAGTCGGACCGGCCGCGGGCCGATGGTCGTGGTAATGGGCGAGATCTCTTTCGGCTCGACCGTCGGCATGCTCAAGAATGCTATGGACGGAGCCTCCGAGACGCACTCCGTCATCGCGAACAACGTCGCGAACGTCAACACGCCGAATTTCCGGCGTTCCGACGTCTCCTTCAAAGAGGCGCTGGCGGCGACCGAGGCCACCGCGGGCGATCCGAACGAGCTCGCGCTGGCGACGACGAACGACCGGCACATCCCGATCGGCGGGGCGCAGGACGCGCAGCCGTTCGAGATCACCACGACCGTCGACGACTCGCAGCAGATGCGCGTCGACGGCTCCAACGTCGACGTCGATCAGGAGATGGCGAAGCTTTCGCTCAACTCCGCGTACGGACAAACGATGGGGCAGCTGCTGCAGAACTCGTACACCCGGATTCGCGAAGCGATCCAGGAGCGTTTCTAACCGATGGCCGACGGTCTCTACAGCTCGATCGAGGTCAGCGCGACCGGACTCTCCGCGCAGCGCCTCGCGATGGACGTCATCGCGAACAACATCGCCAACGTCAACACGACGCGGACCGCCGAGGGCGGCCCCTTCAAACGCCAGCTGGTCGTCTTCGCGCAGAAGAACGAGACCACGGGCAGCACGTCCCTCAATCCCATGGACGACTCGAGCGATCCGGGTGCCTCGCGCGCCGGCGTCGACGTCGTGGGGATCGTGAAGGACCAGAGCCCCGACAAGCTGATCTACGATCCCAGCCACCCCGACGCCGACGCGAACGGGTACGTCCACATGCCGAACATCGAAGTCGTCAAAGAGATGGTCGACATGATGGCCGCCTCGCGCGCCTACGAAGCGAACGTGACCGCGATCCAAGAGACGCGGCTGATGGGCACCTCGACGCTGGGACTGCTGCGCGCCTGATATGGATTACGCCAGCGCCATCTCCAAAGTGATCCCCGGGACGTTCGTCCCCGACCTCGGCGCCGCGACGAAGACGAGCGATGCGCCGAACGTCGGCCCGATCCCGGGCGGCACCGGATCGACGGACGCCGCCGCGGGGCCGTCGTTCAAGGACACCGTCAAGGATCTGCTTTCCGGCGTCAACGACAAGCTGAACACCTCGGATCAGCTCCAGCGCGATCTCGCCAGCGGCAAGACCAACGATCTCGGCAAGGTCGTCACCTCCGTCGAGGAGGCGAACCTGGCGTTGAACTACGCGATGGCGATGCGGCAGAAGCTGCTCGACGCGTATTCCGAGATCTCCCGCATGCAGGTGTGATCCCGCGCTAGCCTAGGGGCCTTTCCGCCCCGCGCGGGGTACACTCGTCGCGATGGCGGCGGAGGACTTACTCGGGGGCCGATACCGGCTCGATCACGTCGCCGGGCACGGCGGGATGGCGACGGTGTTTGCCGCCTACGATACCGTGCTGGAGCGCACCGTCGCGATCAAGCTGCTGCAGCGGCGGCACGACGAGGGCGGCGTGCTGCACGAGCGATTTCGCCGCGAGGCGCTCGCGGAGGCGCGGCTCGTCCATCCGAACGTCGTCACGGTCCATGACGTCGGCGTCACCGACGACGAGCGGCCGTACATCGTCATGGACTACGTCGAAGGGCGTCCGCTCTCGGCGCTGATCGCGGACGCGCCGCTTCCCCCCGAACGCGCGGCCTGGCTGGGCGTGCAGGTCGCGCGCGCGCTCGCCGCGGCGCACGGCCTCGGGATCGTCCACCGCGACGTGAAGCCGGCGAACATCATCGTCGACGGTCAGGGGCTCGCGCACCTGATGGACTTCGGGCTGGCCCGGGTGGAAGACGACCCCGAGCTGACGATGCACGGCAGCCTGGTCGGGACCGCCCACTACGTCTCGCCGGAGCAAGCGCGGTACGGGAAAGGCTCGGCCCAGGGCGACCTCTACTCGCTCGGCGCCGTCCTCTACCACGCGCTGAGCGGCCGGCCGCCGTTTGACGGCGACGGCACGATCGACGTCGCGCTGCGGCGCTTCGAAGAGGATCCCGCGCCGCTGGCGACGCTCGTGCCGGGTATCGATTCCGACCTGGCCGCGCTGGTGCACGCGCTCCTCGCCCGCGATCCGGCGGACCGCCCGGCCGGCGCCGCCGCCGTCGCCGAGCGGTTCGCGGACATCGCGGCGCGGCTGCGCACGGAACGGACGAGCGGCGAGGTCCAGCCCGCCACCCTGCCGGAACCGACGACCGTCTCATCGGCGGCGGCGGTCCGCCCCGCGCCCCAGGTGCCGCTCCCGAACCGCGAGCCGCTCCCCGTCGACCCCTGGCCGACCCCGCCGGACTAAAGTCGGCCGACGGTCCGGCCGATCTTCTCTTGGAAGCGGCTGGACAACCCTCGCACGGTTGGAGTCGCTTGCGGGTCCCGACCGATTGACGGACCTGCACGGAAACGACACGCGTGCGGAGGGTTTTTTCCTTTGGTTCGAGGCATGTACTCGGCGACGTCGGGGGCGCTCGTCGCGCAAGCGGCGGTCGACACGATCGCCAACAACCTTGCGAACGTCAACACGACGGGCTTCAAGCGCACGCTTTTGCAAGTGCAGTCGCAGCCTGAGAGTCAGCTATACCGTTTCCAGGTCGATCCCGGCCAGGTCAACGGGAAGCGGCTTTCCGGCGTCCCGACGCAACAGGCGATCGGCGCGCTCGGCAGCGGCTCGCAAGTGTACGACACGCCGGCGGTCTACGAGCAAGGCGCGATCGCGTCGACCGGCAACGATCTCGACGTCGCGCTCTCGGGTCCCGGCTTCTTCGCGATCCAAACCGGCGCGGGTCAGCTGCGGTACACGCGCGACGGCGCGTTTCTGCGCGACCAGAACGGCTATCTCACGGCGCAGAACGGCGACCGCGTGATGGGGACCAGCGGCAACGCGATCGTCATTCCGAACCAAGGTCAAGTGCAGATCGGCCGCGACGGAACGGTCAGCGTCAGCGGTCAGACGATCGACAAGCTCGCCGTCGTCGAGTTCGCGAACACGAGCGCGTTGCGGCCCGAAGGCTCGAACCGCTTCGTCGACACCGGCAACTCCGGTGCCGCCGCCGCGACGAACACGTCGACATTGCAAGGCTCGGTCGAGAAGAGCAACGCCGACGTCGTGCGCTCGATGGTCGACCTGATCTCCAACGAGCGCTGGTTCGACGCCAATCAGAAATCGATCCAAACCCAGGACGACGCGGTCGCGCAAGCGATCCAGACCGTCGGCCGCAGCAACCAGTAGCGAGGACCCCCGACCATGATGAGAGCCCTGTACTCGGCTGCGACCGGGATGATCGCCCAGCAATACAACATCGACACGATCAGCAACAACCTGGCCAACGTCAACACGACCGGCTTCCGCAAGAACGAAGCGCGCTTCCAGGACCTGATCTATCAGAACTTGCGCGCTCCCGGCACGCCGGTCGGCCCGTCGGTCGTCCCCGTCGGTCAGGACGTCGGGCTCGGCGTCAAGGTCGGCGCGTCGGAGAAGATCTTCACCCAAGGCGTGATGACGCAATCGAGCAACCCGCTCGACATCGCGATCCAGGGCGACGGCTTCTTCCAGGTCACGCTCCCCGACGGGACCGCGGCGTACACGCGCGACGGTTCGTTCAAGCGCGACGCGAACGGCTCGGTCGTCACCGCCGACGGCTACTTCCTCAACCCGCAGATCACGATCCCCGCGAACGCGACGCAGGTCCAGGTCGGGACCGACGGCACCGTCACCGTCCAGATTCCGGGTCAACAGGCGCCGCAGCAGATCGGTCAGATCAACCTCGTCCGCTTCGTCAACGCCGCCGGGCTCGCGCCGAAGGGCCAGAACCTGCTCGTGCAGACCGGCGCCTCCGGCGCGCCGATCGTCGCGCAGCCGGGCCTTAACGGAACCGGGACGCTTCAGGGCGGCTACCTCGAGCAGAGCAACGTCGCGGTCGTCGAGGAGATCGTCAACATGATCACCGCGCAGCGCTCGTACGAGGCGAACTCGAAGTCGATTCAGACCGCCGACGAGATGCTGCAAACCGCGGTAGCGCTCAAGCGGTAATGCTTCTCCGCCGCGCGCTCGCAGTCGTGGTCCTCGCCGCCGCCGGCATCATGCCGGCGGGCGGCGCGACCGCGTCCGCGGCCGACGCGCGGCAGATCGTGCGTGCGACGCAGGTCGCCGCCGTCGCCGATCGCATCGCGCACGGGCTGATCGGCGGCCCCGATCGCTCGATCGCGCCGGCGTACGCGATCCAGGATCAGAACGTCCCGCTCGGGACGCTTGCGATCGTCCCCGCCGGCTCGCCGCAGGTCACGCCGACCTACGTCAGCGTCCCGGTCGCGATCGAAGTGAACGGCAAGGTCGCGCGCACCGTCGTCGCCGGCTACCGCATCACCAGCTACGTCATGACGGCGGTCGCAGCGCACGATCTGCTCCCGGGCCAAGTGCTCGCGCCGGGCGATCTCGTGCAAGCGCGCGTCGCCTCGAACGGCCGTCCGCCGGTCGAGACGAACCTGCTGATGGGCCGCAGGATCAGCGCCCCGACGAGCAGAGGGACGGCGATCTACCTCGAGCAGACCGCCGCGAACCAGCTCGTGAAGCCCGGAATGGCGGCGATCCTCGTCATCCACGACGGCGCCGTCGCGCTGACCGCCGATGTCGTCGCGCGCACGGGCGGCGCGCTGGGCGACAGCGTTACCGTCGTCAACCCGCAGACGCAAAAAGCGATCGCGGGGATCGTTACCGGCCCCAACCGGGTCGAGCTCACCCTGCCCGGAGGAGAACAGTGATGTACCGAGCGCTGCTGTCGGCCGCGATTGTCGCGGCCTGCGTCGTCCCGGCCGCTGCCGACACGCTGTATCAGTCGGCCCCGCCGCCCGCCGCGCCCGGTCATCCGCTGCGCCTCACCGCCGACCACCGGGCGACGCAGATCGGCGATCTCGTGCAGGTCATCTTCAACTTCTCGGTGACGAGCGCGAGCCAGAACGCGATCAACGTCAACAACAGCTACCAGGCCGGCGGCGGCGCGGGATCGGGGATCTTCAACCTCCCGCTGGTCCGGCTGACCTCGGGCGTGAGCGCGAACCGCACCTCGTCGGAGAACCGCTCGGACGTCGGCTCGAACAGCTTCGTCACCTCGATGGAGGCGCAAGTCGTCGACGTCCTCCCCTCGGGCGCGCTGCGGATCGCCGGCGATCAGGGGCTGCTCATCGACGGTCAAAAGCAGACGCTGCACGTCACCGGGCTGATCCGGCCCGAGGACATCGACGGCACCGACACCGTGCTCTCGACGCGCGTCGCAGACGTGCACGCCGAGTTCGCCGGGAAGTACACCGACTCGCGACACCCCGGTATTCTCTCGAAGATCGTCCACTGGCTGTTCTGACGATGCGAAAGATGAAGATGAACAAGCAGATCGCGCTCGCCCTCGCAGCGGCGTTCCTCGCCGCCTCGGTCCCGTCGCTCGCCGGCGCGCAGCCGGTTCGGCTCAAGGACGTCGCGCGCGTGCAGGGTGTCACCGCCAACCAGCTCGTCGGCTACGGGATCGTCACCGGCCTCAACCAGACCGGCGACTCGACCTCGGCCGCGTTCACCTCGAAGACGATTCAGAACGTGCTGCAGTCGTTCGGACTCTCGACGAACTCGCAGGACGTCCGCACCCGCGACGTCGCGGCGGTCATCGTCACCGCGCAGCTCGGACCGTTCGCGCACTCCGGCGACAACGCCGACGTGACGGTCTCGGCGATCGGCGACTCGACGAGCCTGCAGGGCGGGACGCTCATCCTCACCGAGCTGCGCGCCGCCAACAACCTGGTCTACGCGACGGCGCAGGGCCCGGTCTCGGTCGGCGGCTTCACCGCCGGAACGAACTTCGCCGGCCCCAACAGCGTCACGGTCAACCACGTCACCGCCGGCCGCGTCCCGCAGGGCGCCGTGATCGCGCGCGACATGATCACCAACCTGCAGCAGGATCAGGCCGGCTTTTCGTACGTGCTGACCTCGCCGGACTACCGTACCGCCGCGAAGATGGCTCAGGCGCTCAACGGCCGCTTCGGCTCCGGAACGGCGCGCGCGCTCGACGCCGAGACCGTGCGCGTGAACTATCCCGCGCGCTACGCCGGCGATCCGGTCGGCTTCCTCGCGGATGCCGGCGATATCTCGCTCAACGCGGACCAGATCGCGAAGGTCGTCGTTAACGAGCGGACCGGGACCGTCGTGATGGGCGGCGACATCACGCTGGCGCCGTGCGCGATCGCCCACGGCAACCTCTCGATCACGATCGCCACGAACAATCAGGTGATCGCGGCGAACCCGCTCACCAAAGGCCAGCCGCCGGTCCAATCCAACACGCAGATCACCGCGGCCGAAGGCAACAAGAAGCTGATCTACATCAGCGGTGCGGCGACGCTGGCGCAAGTGGTGCGCGCGCTCAACACGATCGGCGTCTCGCCGCGCGACCTGATCTCGATCGTGCAGGCGCTGCGCGAAGCGGGCTCGCTCCAGGCGGACGTGGAGATCATCTGATGTCGATCGATCGCGTCGGCGGTGCTGAGAATCAGAATCAGCCGCTGACGGCCGGCCAACAGCAGGCGCTCACGAAGCTGCACCAAGCGGCGCAGCAGATGGAGTCGCTGTTCGTCGGGATGCTCTTCAAGGAGATGCGCAAGACGGCACCGCCGGTTTCCCTGACCGGGAACGGAAAGACGTCGAACGCCGAGCAGACCTTCTCCGACATGCTCGACGAGAAGCGCTCCGAGGAGCTCGCCAAGACCGGCTCGCTCGGGATCGGCGCGATCCTCGAGCAGCAGCTCCGCGCGGCGGTCCTCGCGACCCCGCCGGCGACCCTTCCCAACGCACCAGCCAAGGACGGCAGCCAGTGACCACGACGAAAGTCATGGGTCTAAAGTCCCAGACTCCGGGCGACGATACGGCTTATAGCAACGCCGCGGATCGCAAGAGGGGCAAAGGACGCCATGATCATCAGCCGGGCCGAGATTCGGTCCGCGGTCTCCGCCTACCGAACGGTAAAAAGGAAACCGCTCGTCGACACGCTCGCGTTCGATACGGCCGATTCGTTCGAACGCTCGGAGCTCTCGGCGCAGATGCTGGAGATCGCGCACTCGGCGGTCGCCGAACCCTTCTATCGCAAGGACCTCGTCGACGACCTGCAGCGCCGGATCACCGAAGGGCGCTACTTCGTTCCGACCGAGGAGATCGTCGACAAGCTGCTGGGCCGGCTGATCGTCGAAGCCGCCGTAGCCTAACGGCGCACCGCCGCGCCATGGGGGTGAACCCGTGAGCGAGTGGGAGACGTTTGTGGCGCTGATCGGCGCCGAGGCCAAAGCGCTGGCCGATTTGGAACAGTCCGCGCTCAAGCTGACCGACGCGCTCGTGCAGAACGAGCCGGAGGTGATCGAGGCGACGGAACGGCGGGTCGAGGCATACGCCGTGCTGCACGCGAGCGCGTACCAACAGCGAACCGGGATGCAGAAGCGCGGCTTCGGCCAGCTCACGCTGCAGCAGGTCGCCGCGTACGCGCCGCCGGCGATGCGGCGCGCGATCTACGGCTACGCGCACGAGATCGGCGTCCGGCGCATCTCGCTCAAGCTGACCGTCGCCAACAACAAGTCGCTGATCGTCGCCGGGATGGAGCGCCTCGCACGCACCGTCGCGCTGATGCAGCGCGCCGGGAGCGAACAGCCCGGTACGTACAAGCGCCGCGGGACCGTTCCGGCTCCCAACGGCAGCGTGATCGTGAGCCGCCGCGCATGAGCTTCTTCGGACTCAACATCGCCGGGAGCGCGCTCGACGCGTACCAGCAAGCGGCGAACACGACCTCGAACAACATCGCGAACGTCAACACGCCCGGCGCCTCGCGCCAGGAAGTGAACCTCGTCGAGAGCCAGCCGGTCGTCGGTTCGATCGGCTACTCGACGTGGACCGGCCCCGGGACCCAGGGCACGGGCGTGACCGTCCAGTCGATCACGCGGATCCATCAGGACTCCTACGATCAGCTCTTCCGCGGCGCGTCGGCCTCGCAGAACTACTACAGCGTCGAGCAGCAGCAGCTCTCCGCGATCCAGTCCAGCTTCGGCGAGCCGAACAACGGGATCAACACCGCCTGGACGAACCTCCAGACCGCGATCTCGCAGCTCGCCTCGAACCCCACCGACGCCTCGACGCGCCAAGGCGTCCTCTCGTCGGCGCAGTCGTTCGTCTCGAAGCTGAACAGCGTCGGCACCGCGATCACGCAGTCGCAGACGACCGTGATCGGGCAGGCGACGAACGTCGTCAATCAGGCCAACGCCCTGATCGACAAGATCGCCGCGCTCAACGGGCAGATTCGCGCCTCGACCGCGATCGGCGACAACCCGAACACGTACAAGGACCAGCGCGACCAATACGTCGACCAGCTCTCGCAGTTGCTCTCGACGCAGTCGTCGATCCAGTCGAACGGCTCGACGCTGGTCACCGTCGGCGGGAAGGCGCTCGTCAACGACACGCAAGCGTACCACCTCTCCGCGCCGGTCGTGGGGACCGACTCCTCGGGCAACCCGACGCTGGTCATCGGCTTCGCCGGCGATCCGAACCCTGCGAACCCGACGCCGGTCCAGGTCGGGAGCGGCCAGCTCGGCGGCTATCTCGACGTCTACAACACCAAGCTCACGCCCTACGCGACGAAGCTCAACAGCTTCGCGAACGCCGCCGCCAACGAGATCAACAAGATCACGTCGGCGTCGTACGACGGGAACGGCAACCAGGGCTCGGCGCTGTTCCAGCCGATCGTGAACACCCAGGCGATCAGCGCGACGAACATTGCGCTCGGGATCACCGATCCCGCCCAGGTGCCGTCGGTGCTCGCCTCGACCTCGGCCGGCTCGCTGGTCACCGCGCTCAACGCCGCGAACAACACCGTCAACACGGCGAGCGCCCTCATCGGCAACGTGACGCTGTTCCATCCGGCGAACGGTGCCGGCGCGACGACCGGCACCTTGACGGTCACGGTGGACGGCGTGCCGCAGACGTTCAACTACGACTACGGCGCGGCCGGGAACTCCACGTCGATCGACGGCTTCGTCACCAGCTTCAACAGCGCGCAGCTCGGCGTCACCGCGTCGTACGACACCGTCGGGCAGAAGATCGTCTTCACGCGCGACCCGAACAACATCTCGCTCGCGCACCGTGCCGCGCAGGCGGCGCTCGGGACGGCGACGAGCGCGGACTTCACCATCAAGGACTCGAACGTGGCGGCCGGCGGAAGCTCCGGGACGCCCTCGACCTCGCTGCTCGAAGTCCTCGGCGCGTCGGGGCTCAACAACGTCAAGCAGGATAGCACCAACGCCTTCGGCGCCGGCGACAACTCGGGCGCCAACGCGCTGATCAAGCTGTTCTCGAACAACTACGGCATCCCGTCGCTGCAGACGACCTCGTCGACTGCGATCGCCGGCGCCGGCTTGGTCACCGTCGCGCCGCCGGGCGGCAACCCGCAGGCGTTCGCCGGTATCGGCGTCGGCCAGGTGCTCACGATCGGCGCGGGGACGGCGCAGCAAGAGAACGTCATCGTGTCGGCGGTGAACCGGAACACCGGGACGATCACGTTCACCGCCGCGAACGCGCATCTGGTGAACTTTTCGATCACGACGGCGCAGACCCAAACGCTGGGGGCGTACTACGGCTCGCTGGTGAGCCAGCTCGGGACCGACACCCAGACCGCCACGACGAGCTCCACCTCGCAGCAGACGCTGGCGTCGAACATCGACTCGGTGCGGCAGAGCATCGACGGGATCAACCTCGACGAAGAGACGCAGAACCTGGTCAAGTACCAAAACGCGTACTCGGCTGCGGCCAAGACCCTCAACGTCGTCGAGCAGCTGCTCACGACCGCGCTCGGTCTGATTCCCGGAGGATAACCGATGCGGATCGCCACCTCGACCATCTACGCCCAACAGATCGCCGCCATCGACGACCAGGCATCGCTGTACGCCCAAGTCGGCCAGCAGCTCTCCAGCGGGAAGCAGGTCAGCAATCCCAGCGACGCCCCGGGGCAGATCGCTCAGGATCTCGGCCTGCACACGACGATCAGCACGACGAACCAGCAGGCGACGAACGTGCAGAACGCCGTCTCCGAGCTGACGACGACCGACGGCGCGCTCAGCAGCCTGACCTCGGTCCTCCAGAGCGCCCGCGCGCTCGCGATTCAAGGCGCCTCCGACACGCTCACGGATCAGCAGCGGACGTCGCTCGCCAATCAGATCGACCAGATCGTGCAGCAGGCCGTTGCGATCGGCAACACGTCGTACGGCGGACGCTACATCTTCGCGGGAACCTCGACGAAGGCGAACCCGCCGGTGATCACCCAGGGCAGCCCGACGTCGGCGATCGTCTTCACCGGCAACGAGCAGCAGCAGGGAGAGCTCGTCTACAACAACGAGTCGTTCGCGCTCTCGACGACGTTCCAGGCGGCGTTCAACTACAACGCCGCGAACGGCTCGCCCGACATCTTCCAGACGCTGATCACCTTGCGCGACACGCTGACCGGGAAAGTCGCGACCGATCAGAGCGCGACCGCGATCAACGTCGCCGGACAGACGATCTACGGGCCGAAGGTCGGCGCTACCGCACCGGCACCGACGGCGCTCAACACGCCCGGCGTCTTCGCGAACACGCCGACGCCCGACAGCAGCGGCAACTACACGTTCTCGATCAACGGCAGCGTCAACGGCGTGCAGTCGGTGCAGACGATCACCGTCCCGCCCGGCACCGCGATCGACGACGGAACCGCGGCGAGCATCGTGGGCCGCATCAACGCCGTGAGCGCGTCGACCGGCGTCACCGCGACGTTCAACCAGCAGACGCAGAAGCTCGTGCTCAAGGGAACCGGCAGCTTCTACGTCAGCGACGCGTCGTCACCCGGCGCGACGAACACGAGCAACTTCACGACCGTCTTCGGTCTGGCCGCGCAGTCGGACTTCGTGCAGAACATTTCGACGCAGCTCGGCGACATCGACCATGCGCTCAACACCTTGCTGCAGTCGCGCTCGGTGATCGGGGCACGCATCCAGACGCTCGGCTCCATCCAAAGTCAACTCCAGACGTCGGTGACCGATAACACCAAGGTGGAGTCCGGGATCGAGGACACCGACGTCGCCGCGGCCACCGCCAAGTTCTCGGCGACGCAGACCGCCCTGCAAGCGGCCTATGCGACCACCAACCGCCTCGAGTCCAAGACCC
This sequence comes from Candidatus Elarobacter sp., assembly GCA_036498305.1. Lineage (GTDB taxonomy): Bacteria > Vulcanimicrobiota > Vulcanimicrobiia > Vulcanimicrobiales > Vulcanimicrobiaceae > Vulcanimicrobium. The sequence goes on from DASYFS010000060.1 coordinate 31,125, forward strand.
TCTTCGACTATCTGACGTGAGCAGGAGCGACGTGACGGAAACCGTGGAGACGACCGACCGCGAGATCACCCTCAACCTACCGCGCTTCGGCACCTGCAGCTATCGGGAGTCCGAAGTGCTGAGCTTCCCGTGGGGACTCCCCGGGTTCGGCTCCCTGCACCGCTTCATCGCCCTCAATCTGCCGGGCCAAGAGAAGTTCGTCTGGCTCCAGAGCCTCGACGACCACTCGGTCGCTCTGCCGACCGCCGACCCGTGGGCGATCTTCCCGGACTACGAGCCGCAGCTCCCCCACTACGCCACGGTCTCGCTCGAGATCGCGCACCCCGAGGACTTCGTGGTTCTCTCGGTCGTGGTGGTCACCGCCGGCGCCGCCGAGATGACGATGAACCTGCTGGCGCCGATCGTCGTGAACCTCAAGAGCAAGGTCGGGCGCCAGGTGATGCTCGAGACCGGCGGCTACTCGGTTCGCCAGGCGATCCCGCGGAAGCAGAGCGGCTCGCCGGCCGCCGCCTCGTAGCACACTCGCGGTGCGCCGAGAGGCGCGCCGGGCCCCGTTCGGGAAGCGCCTCCCTTTCAATGCCACGGAGGGCGCGCCCACGTGCTGGTACTCAGCCGCAAGCTCAATCAAGCGATCATGATCGGGGACGACATCCGCATCGTCGTGGTCGCCGTCGATCGTGACACCGTGAAGCTCGGGATCGAGGCGCCCCGGGCAGTTCCGGTCCACCGCTCCGAGGTCTACGAGGAGATTCAGCGGACCAACCGAGCCGCCGCGGGCCAGCCGGAGCCGGCCCCCGCGCAGACCGCTCGGGTCGCCGACCTGACGAGAGGGCGCCGGCCACCGGCGCCGAAGCGCTCAGGACCCTAAAGTCGGCGGACACTCCCGCCGATCACCGGATGAGGACGTCAGGAAGCCGTCCTAGACACACGTGTGAATTTCATGGAGGAAGAATAAATGCCCGGAATTGGTGGGCTTTCGATCGCCAACAACCTGTTGGCGAACTCGGTCAGCCTGAACCTCAACCGCAACCAGAGCGCGCTCGGTACGGCCGTCCAGCGCCTTTCGAGCGGTCTGAGAATCAACACGGCGGCGGATGACCCGTCGGGTCTCGCGATCGCCGAATCCCTGCAGTCGCAGGTCAACGGTTTCGACCAGGGTGCGCGTAACGTCCAAGACGCGACGAACGCCTCGCAGGTCGCCGAAGGCGCGCTGCAGACGACCACCGACATTCTGCAGCGTATCCGTACGCTCGCGGTCGAAGGTGCGTCGGACATCACCTCGACGGACGACCGCAAGAACCTGCAGTCGGAAGTGCAGCAGCTGCTGCTCGAGGTCAACCGGATCTCGCAGAACACGAGCTTCAACGGTCAGTTGCTGCTCGACGGTTCGCACGCCGGCTTCCAGCAGGCGGTCGATGCCAGCGCGACGATCACCGCGAACGCGGACCTCGCCGCCGGTGGCACCCTCGTCATCCCGGCCTCGGTCAACGTTGCCGCCGGTAAGGCGACCACCGTCGCCGGCCCGTGCGACGGCACGATCGAAGTCCAGGTTGCGCAGTTCACGTCGACGCAGCAGGGTCTGATCATCTCGTTCTTCACGAGCGCGAGCTCGACGGGGAGCGCGGTCGTCGTTACTTCGGTTCTCGCGAGCGGCGTTGCGCCGACCGCGACCGTCGTCGATAACGTCTGCATCGCGTTCGGCGTCGTCGGAACCCTCGATGTCGGCGTCACGTCGTACATCAAAGTCTCGCAGTTCGTCTCGGCGAACTCGAACCCCAACGGCCCGGCCTTCAACTTCCAGTCCGGTGCGAGCGAAGGCGCGACGATCCAGGTCGGATTCATCCAGACCTCGACCTCGAACCTCCGCATCGCGAACGTCAACCTCGTCGGCGCGACGGGCTTCGGCTCGCTGGCCTCGGAAGACGCGATCGGACAGATCGACAACGCCCTGCAGTCGGTGCTCGCCCAGCGCGCACAGCTCGGTGCGACGATCGTTCGCCTCCAGGAAGACCTCAACAACGACAACGTTGCGTCGGTCAACCTCAAGGCGTCGGAATCGGCGATCCGCGACCTCAACGTCGGCCAGGAGACGACCGAGTACACGAAGCTCCAGATCCTGGTGCAGGTCGGTACGTCGGTTCTCGCCCAGTCGAACACCAACGCTCAGTCGGTCATCAGCCTCTTCCGCTAAGACCAACTCCCAGCGTGACAACGAGAGGACCCGCTCAGGCGGGTCCTCTTATTTTTCTCTTGCGGGCGGTGGGCTTCGCGTTGGACTTTGGGTGGTTGGGGTGCGGGGCGGCGACGTTTGGGCGTCCGG
>DASYFS010000061.1:0-18669 GCA_036498305.1 Candidatus Elarobacter sp.
GACGACCGCGTGCGCGGCCTCGACGGCGGCGCCGACGACTACGTCGCGAAGCCGTTCGAGATCACCGAGCTCGTCGCGCGGCTGCGCTCGGCGCTGCGCAGGACGCGGCTCGATCACGTCGACGCGATAGCGTATGCCGACGTCGAGGTCGAGCTCGAGTCGCGCACGGTACGGCGCGCGGGAAAGCCGATCGACCTCTCGCCCCTCGAGTTCGATCTGTTCGTGACGCTGCTGCGGCACCCGCGGCGGGTCTTCACTCGCGATCAGCTCCTCGATCTGGTGTGGGGCGACGAGAAGGACGTCGGGCCGGGCAGCGTCGAGCGCTACGTCTCGTATCTGCGCGCGAAGATCGACGACGGCGCGCAGCGGCGCCTGATCCATACGATCCGCGGCGTCGGGTACACGCTGCGCGATGACTGAGCGCGCTCCGCGCTCGTTCGCGAGCCGGCTCGCGCTTCGCGAAGCCGCCGTCGCTGCGGTTCTGATCCTGCTGTTGGGCGCCGCGTCGGAGCTCTTTTTGGCGCGGACGTACGCCGCCAACGCGAACGACGTGATCGCCTTGGCGGCCGCTACCCTCGACCGCCGTCTCGCCGAGACGCGCGCGGCGCACCGGTCCCTGCGGGATACCGCGAAGGAGATCGCGGGGGACATCGCGCGCCCGCGGGTGCGCGTCGCCATCTTCGACAACAACCATCGATTGCTCGCCCAGAGCGCGCCGCCGCACGCCGCCGTCGGCTGGGTGGGCGCGCTCGCCGCGCTGATGAACCTGCGGCAGACACAGATCGTCGTGGAAGACGGCTACGTCACGATCACCGCCGATCTGACGACGCTCGAGCGGATCATGCGCGATTTCTGGGTCGTGATGGGCCCGCTCGCGCTGGTGGCGATCGTCCTGGCGTGGGCGGCGTCGTTCGCGGTCGCGCGCCGTGCCGTCGCGCCGCTGCGCGCGATCTCCGAGGCGATGCGGCGGCTCTCGCGCGGAGAGTTCCGCACCGATCCGCTGCGCGCGACGAGCGACGACGAGATCGGCGAGCTCGCGGCGTGCTACAACGCCGCGCTCGGGCATATCGAGCGCGCGCTGGCACAGCGCGACCGCAGCGAAGCCGAGATCCGGCAGTTCATCGCCGACGCCGGCCACGAGCTGCGCACGCCGCTGACCGTCATCATCGGGTATCTCGACATCGTCGAAGACGCGACGTTCGAGACGCCAGCGCTGCGCGAGCGCGTCTTCGCCAACATGCGGCAGGAGAGCCGCCGGATGCGCGCGCTGATCGAGAAGCTGATCCTGCTCGCGCGGCTCGAGCGCGGCGAAGCGGGGACGCGCGAGGTCGTCGATGTCTCGGCGATCGCCGCCGACATCGTCCGCGCGCTCCCGCCGGAGGGAGCGGCGAAGATCAGGCTCGCGGCCGCCGGCGGTGCCGACGTGATCGCCGATCCGGCCGACGTGACGGAAACCGTGCGCAACCTCGTCGACAACGCGCTGAAATACGCGCCGGGCGCCGACGTCACGGTGAGCACGGCCGTCGCCGGCGACGACGTCGTGCTGATCGTGCGCGATCGCGGCCCCGGGATGTCGGAGCTGGATCAGGCGCACGCGTTCGACCGCTTCTACCGCGGCCGTGCCGACGGTGAGGTCGAAGGGAGCGGGCTCGGCCTTGCGATCGTGCGCGGGGCGGTGCGACGCTCCGGCGGGACGATCGCGCTCAAGAGCCGCGAGGGCGAAGGGACGGAGCTCACCGTCCGCTTCCCGCTGGCACGGGTCGCGCGAGGGGCTTAGACGGTCTGCGTCTCGCCGGCGGGCGTGACCGGGAGCCGGCGCATCACGCGCAGGTGCAGCACGCGCCATGGCCGGCGCCGGGTGTCGGCTTGCGCCTCGATGCGCATCCCCGGCCGCACGTTGCGCAAGTCGGCGCCGTCGACGACGCATTCCTCGACGCCGCGTCCGGCCGTCTCGGTCGGGCCGCGCGCGACGCGCAGGCGGCCGCGGCTCGCGTCGACGGAGAGCACCCGGCCCGCGAACCAGACGTTGTAGCCCGGCTCGTTCGCCGCGCAGGGAAGGATGCCGAGCGCCGCGCCGCACGCGCCCGTCGCGAGGATCGCGGAGAGCGCGCGGCGCGTCATCGTTAGTTCTTCTTTCCCACGAGGTCGCGGCCGAGGACGATCCGGACTTCGGGCAGCCCGGTCCCGCGGGGCAGCGGGATCGGCACGATCGTCGCGCCCGGCAGCGAGCGTTGGACGGCGAGCGAGACCCCTGCTTCGGCCGGATCGCTCTCGATGCGCGTGACCGAGACGTCGCTGGTGGCGGCGTTGCCAATGCCCGCCACGCGGAAGCCCTTGCGGCGGAGATCGTCCGCGACACGCGCGGCGAGCCCCGCGACGGGCGTTCCGTTCTCGACCCGGATCTGCACCGTACCGGCCGCCGGCGCCGCTGCCACGTCGGTTTGCTCGACCGGCGGCGTCAACAACTCGGCGACGAGTCGCCGCTTCGCGCTCTCGTCGGGGATCAGCGAGTCACCGTAGTCCGGCAAGATCACGGTGTCGGAGTACGGGACTTGCGCCACGCGGATGTCGCTCGGCTTGAGGCTCGCGAAGGCGAGCGCCGCCGAGAGCTGCTCGGTGGTTGTGAAGTCGGTCTCGATGTCGCGTCTCACGACGGACAGCAGTGCCTGCGCGTGGGTGACGGTATTGAGGCGATCGTGCGTGATCTTTTGGACGATCGCGCGCACGACTTGCTGCTGGCGCATGATGCGGCACGGATCGCTGCACCAGTCGTGCCGGAACCGCGCGTACCCGACCGCCCGCGTTCCGTCGAGGTGCTGGTAGCCGGGCTTGAGGTGAACATGGAGGTGGCCCCACGAGTCGACATAGTCGAGCGGCCCGTTGGGGCCGGTTCCTTTGAGCGCATCGGAGTTCTTGACTACCACGTCGACGCCGCCGATCGCGTCGATGGCATCTTTTGCGGCGTTGATTCGCATGACGATGTAGCGGTCGAACGGCGGAATGCCGAGCCAATCGGCGATGACGGCTTTCGATTCCGTGATGCCCCCGTCGGACTGCGCCTGGTTGATCTTGGCCCGCGTACCGTTCGGCAGCGTCGCGACCATGTCGCGCAGCACGGAGACCTCGTTGATGCGATGGTTCTTGAAGTCGAGGTTGAGCGCCATGATCAGGTCGCTGCGCGATGACTTCGACGTCGGCTGATCGAGCTTGTCGTAGTCGTAGTCGAGGCCGACGAGCAGCACGCTGAGGTGGTCTTTCCCGAAGACCTGGCTTGCGTCGGGGACGAAGACGTGCTCGACGGCGGAGACCACGGCGGTCACGGGAGGCGACTGGCGAAAGACCGTTGCGCCGAGCATGACCGATCCGCCGGCTAACCCGAGCGCGGCGACCGCAGCGACGGCGAAGGCGAGGCCTTTGTTCATCACCGCTCGATTCGACGGCCGCAAGGCTGCTCCCGGTGCTTATTGATAGGGAGTTCTCGATACCGATGGAGAACGTTGCCGCCATGAACGAGGACGCGCCGCAGGGACGCGACACGCGCCAGAAGCGCGCGATCCGCCACGTCCTCGAGAACGCCGAGCACCCGCTCTCGCCCGACGAGGTCTACGCCGCGGCGAAGCGGCGCAGCGGCGGCCTCGGCATCGCGACGGTCTATCGGGCGCTGAAATCGCTGCTCGACGAACAGTGGCTGCGCACGGTCGAGGTTCCCGGACGGCCGCTGCTCTACGAGCGCGCCGGGAAGAGCCATCATCACCACTTCGTCTGCGACCGCTGCGCGCGCGTCTACGAGCTCGAAGGGTGCGACGTGAAGTCGCGGCTCCCGCGCGGTTTCCACACGCGGGACCACGACGTCACGATCTACGGCACTTGCGCGGCGTGTTGAGCTAGGACGTCCCTCCGCCCGCGGACGGCGTCGGTGTCGGGGTGGGAGTTGCCGTCGGCGTCGGCGTGTGCTTCGGCGTCGGCGTGGCGGCCGGCGTCGGTGTCGCGGTTGGCGCCGGCGTCGGCGTAGCGGTCGGCACTGGCGTAGCCGTAGGTTTCGGGGTGGCCGTTGCGGCCGGCGTCGCCGTCGGCGGCGGACAGGGGAGGACCGTAACGACGACGACGTCGGCGTTCATCTTCTTGTCGAGGAAGAAGATCGCGGTCGTGCCGGCGGCGTGCGGGACGATGGTGAACTGCGCCGACTTCAGGCCGCCGTTGGTGGGGCTGACCACGCCGCTGCTCGTCGGCGGCGTCACCGTGGCGATCGACGGGTTCCCCGAGATCGCCGTGAAATCGCCGGCGTAGTTGTCTTCCGCGACGACGACGGCCGGTGCCGCACCGGTACACGTCGTCAGCGCGACCTGGTTCGGCGTGACGTGCACGACCTGTCCCCATTGGCCGACGTGATACGGCACGTAGCCGGGATTCGGGACGACGACCCCGTGGCAGGTGATCGACCGAACGGCCCCGTTCGGTGTCGTGCCGCTCGGTGCGAGCGCGCCGCTCGCCGGCGGTGCGCCGGGCGCGCACGCGGTGAGCGCTGCCGCGGCGGCGAGTCCAAGCAATCCGTTGCTTCGCATTGTGTGTCGGGCTTTCTGACCGGAGAAGTGTTGCTGCCCAGCCGCGAAGTACCCGAGTGTGATCTGGGACAAACGTCCCCGCCGCGCGCTCGCTCGCTACAAGTAGCCGGCGCCCATCTCGGCCGCGAAGCGCGCCGGATCGCCGCCCCAGATGATGCGCGCGTGCTCCAGAAGATAGACGCGATCGGCGTGCGGCAGCGCGAAGGTGACGTTCTGCTCGCCGAGCAGCACGGTGATCGGCGTGCTCGCGCGCAGCCGCTCGAGCGCCTTCGAAAGCTGCTCGAGGATCACGGGCGCGAGGCCGAGGGTCGGCTCGTCGAGGATCAGCAGCTTCGGCTTTGTCATCAGCGCGCGCGCGATCGCGAGCATCTGCTGCTCGCCGCCGGAGAGGGTGCGCGCGATCTGCCGCTGGCGCGCGGCGAGGATCGGGAAGAGCTCGAACAGCCACGCTAATTGTCCGGCGCGGTCCGCGGCGGGGAGATGCTGTCCGCCCAGATCCAGGTTCTCGCGGACGGTCATGTCGCCGAACAGCTCGCGCGTCTCCGGACACTGCACGATCCCGGCACGCGCGATCGCGCCCGGCGCCATCCCGCGCAGCGAACGGTCCGCGAAGCGGATGTCGCCGGTGTACGGAACGAGCCCCGAGATCGCGTTGAACAGCGTCGTCTTGCCGGCGCCGTTGAGCCCGACGACCGAGACGAACTCGCCCTCGTGCACGGTCAGGCTCACGTTCTGCAGCGCCTGCGCTTTGCCGTACAAGACCGCGACGTCGCGAACGTCAAGCAGCACCGGCTTCGCCTCGATCGCGGCGTCGTCGCGCTCGTACGTCTGGATCGTCCCGCCCAGGTAGACGCGCCGGACGGTCTCGTTGCGCATGACCTCATCGGCGGTCCCCTCCGCGACGTACTCGCCGAGGTACATCGCCAGGACGCGGTCGACGAGCGCCGCGACGCTCTTCACGTTGTGATCGACGAGCAGCACCGCGCGGCCCTCGTCGCGCAGCTGCCGGATCAGCTCGGAGAACGTCGCGATCTCCGCGAGCGTCAGCCCGGCGAACGGTTCGTCGATCAGCACGACCTTCGGGTTGCGCGCGATCGCCTTCGCCATCTCCATCCGCCGCAGATCGGCGAACGGCAGCGTCGACGGGTGCCGGTGCAGGACGCCTCCCAAGCCGACGCTCTCGGCGATCGCGCGCGCGCGCTCGTCGACCCCGGGCTCGGCGACGAGCCGCAGCAGCGAGTCGGGAAGGAGCGCGAGCTTCACGTTCTCGAGCACGGTCTGGCGGTGCAGAGGGCGCGAGTGCTGGAAGACGATGCCGACCCCTTCGCGCGCGATCTGGTACGGCGGCCAGCCGGCGATCTCGGTCCCGTCGAGCACGACCGAGCCCGCGTCGGGGCGTTCGATCCCCATGATCGCGCGCATCACTGTCGACTTGCCGGAGCCGTTGGGTCCGATCAGGCCGAGAATCTCGCCGGGTGCGATCGTGAAGCTGATGTCGTTGACCGCGACGAGCCCGCCGAAACGCTTGACGAGCCCGCGGACGACGAGGCGCGGCTGCGTCGCGTTCACTCGCGCTCTCCCGCGCGCAGGACGCTCCCGAGCATCCCGCCCGGGAAGAAGAGGATCACGAGCAGCGCGAACGCCGAGACGACGAACGTGTTGAGCTGCCCGAGCGGGCGCAGCACCTCGCTCGCGCCGATCAGAATGACGGCCCCGAGCGCGCCGCCGAGGATCGTGCGCCGGCCGCCGAGGACGGCGGCGATGATGATCTGCACGCCGATCGAGATGTCGACGATCGTCCCGACCGACGCCGCGCCCATGTAGAGGACGAGCAGCGCGCCCGCGAGCCCCGAGAAGAAGGCGCTGATGCAGAACGCCGCGAGCTTGTGCTTGGTGACGTTGAAGCCGAGCGCGGCAGCCTCGATCGCATCCTGTCCGCTGGCTTGAAGGATCAGCCCGATCGCCGAGCGCGACAGGCCGTAGAGGATCACCGCGCTGATCGCCATGAAGCCGAGCGCGAACCAGTAGTTCACCTTCGCGTCGGCGGAGATGACGTTGGGAACCGTCATCCCGATCTCGCCGCCGGTCACCGCAGCGAAGATCACGATCGCGTTCTGCAGCAGCAGCACCGCGACCAGCGTGACCAGGCCGAAGTACGGTCCGCGCAGCCGCAGCGCCGGGAGCGCGAGCAGCCCGCCGCCGATCACGGCGACGATCGTCCCGCACAGCACGCACAGCACGATCGGCCACCCGTGGTTGTCGAGGATCGCAGCGGTGTATGCGCCCAGGCCGATCAGGAACGTCGGGCCGAAGTTCACCTCGCCGGCGAAGCCGAACAGCAGGTCCCACGCCATCGAGAAGACGCCGAAGTAGTACGCGACCGTCAGCACGCCGAGGACGTACGCCGAGAGCCCGAGCGGCAAGAACGCCGCGACGACGACGATCGCGAGCGCGATCCAGATGATGCGCGGAATGATCAGCGCCGCCCGAGCAGCCCTTGCGGCCGCAGATAGACGACGATCACGAGCAGCAGCAGCGCTGGGATCGGGCGCAGCGTCGGCGCGACGAGATAGGCGGTGAGCGTCTCGAGGTAGCCGACGACGAACGCCGCGATCAGCGAGCCGCTCACGCTTCCCAGGCCGCCCAGAACGACGATCGAGAACGCGCTCGCGGTGAGCTGACCGGCGTTCGGCGTTCCGACGCCGAGGAACGAGGCGAGGAGCACCCCGGCACCGCCCGCGAGGACGCCGTAGATGCTCCACACCAGCAAGTAGATCTTGGAGAGGTCGAAGCCGAGCAGCGTCAGCCCGCGCGGGTTGATCGAGGCGGCGAGCATCGACTTGCCGACGGGTGTGCGGTTGATCAGCAGCCACAAGAGCCCGATCACGAGCCAGCACAGCACCGCGATCATGATCTCGTTCCACGGAACCCGCACGCCGCCGAGCGTCGCCACGCCGCCGATCAGCGGCCGCATCGTCACCGGGTTGTCGCTGAAGATGAACGCCAGCAGCCCCTGGATCATGATCCCCCACAGCAGCGTCCCGGTCAGCACGAAGATCTCCGTCTCTTCCTTGGGGATCTTGCGCGAACGCTGGATCGGACGGACGACGACGAAATACGTGAGGTACGCGGCCAGGATCCCGGCCAGGATCCCGACCAGCGTCCCCCCGTAGACGCCCAGGCCCAGCTCACCGGCGGCCCACCACCCGACCAGCGCAGCGACGAGCATGATCCCGCCGTGCGCGAGATTGAGCACGCCCGAGACGCCGAACATGAGGGTGAAGCCGACGGCTCCGAGCGCGTACAGGGCGCTGATCGCGAAGCCGTCGATGAGGATTTGCTCGAGTTGCAGTCCGTTCATTCGCTGAACGCGACCGCGCTCAGTGCGGTGACTTGATGAAGGCCGGGAACTCGATCTTGGCGTTGGCCTTGTCGCGCGGCCACACCGTCACTTGCTTCCCGTTCTGCCACTGGATCACGACGCCGGTGACGAGCCCGGGGCCGTACTTGAGCGCGTGGGCGTACTGGTCGCCCTTCGGATAGAACTCCATCGTCCCGACCGTGCCGACGTACTTCGTCTTCTCCATCTCGGCGACGATCTTGTCGGGATCGGTCGAACCCGCGCGCTTGATCGCGTCGGCGATGATGTGGATCTCGTCGTAGGTCGTGTAGCCGCAGTAGGCCGGCGTGTCGCCGTACTTCTTCTGGTACGCTTGCGTGAACGGGATCGTGTTCGGCGTGATCGCGACGCCCGGCGCGGCGGCGCTGGCGGTGACGACGCCTTCGGCGTTGCCGTTGGTGTCTTTCCAGAAGGTGCTCGTCGTCGCTTGCGAGCTTTGCCCGACCATCGCGATCGGGACGTGCTGGTCGTGCCACTGCACCGTCGGCTGCACGCCGACGTGGCTGATCCCGGTCGTGATCACGTCCGGATGCTCGCCTTCGATCTTATTGAAGATCGGGGTGAAGTCGGTCGTGTCGGGGTTGAAGCGGATGTGGTCGAGGACCTTGAGCCCGGCGGGCGGCAGGCACGAGAGGAAGCGCTCGTCGAGCGGCTTCGTCCACGCGGCGTCCTCGCTCATCACGACGGTCGACTTCGCGTGGAAGTCGCGGACGATCGTGTCGTGCTCGAAATCGCAGATCGACTGCGCGATGAACGCCGACGTCAGCCAGCCGTGGAAGGTGTACTTGTTCTGGTCGTAGTTGTCGTGGACGGCCTTCGAGATGTCGGTGGTCGCTGCGCCGGGCGTGATCCAGGGCATGTGCAGGCGCGCCGACCACGGGATGATCGCGAGCGCGACCTCGCTGATGTAGCTGGCGACGACGGCGGAGACCTTGTCCTCGTTGGCGGCGCGCTGGAAGGCGCGCACCGCGTCCGCGGCCGACGAGTGGTCGTCGTAGATCACGACCTCGACCTGGCGGCCGTTGACGCCGCCGTGGGCGTTGATGTCGTCGGCGGCCATCTGGGCCGCCTTGGTGATCGAGGCGCCGGCGACCGCCGAGGCCTCGCCGATCACGCCGATCTTGATCGGCGGCTCGGCCGCCGGAACCGCGGTTGCCGTCGTCAGCAGCCCGAGCATCGCCGCGGCCGCCGCACAACGCGTGGCGGCCTGCTTCACATCAATCACGTCCACTGGTCCTCCCAAAGACGAATGCGGCCTTCAGTATAGGGGGCTGATTGTTGAGCAGGCAAGTTTTTTTTACCGTAACGGCGCGGCGGGACGGAACCTTTGCGCCGCGCAAACGGCCGGTGGTGGACGTTCTGCTGCTGGGCGCATACCGGTTTCTCGGCCGCGCCGTCATCGACGCCGCGCTCGACGCGGGCGATCGGGTTACGGCGTTCAACCGCGGCAACCACCCGGCGCCGCCGGGCGTGGAGAGCATCACCGGCGACCGCCGCGATCCCTCGCCGCTCGCCGGCCGGCGGTGGGACGTCGTGGTCGACACCAGCGGCCAGGTCCCCGCCCAGGTCGCGGCCTCGGCGCAGCTGCTTGCCGGCGCGGCCGGCCATTACACGTTCCTCTCGAGCCTCTCCGTATACCGCGAGCCGCTCGCACCGTGGTTCGACGAGACGGCGCCGCTCGCGGAGATGCCGCCGGACGTCGACCCCGACGACGCGGAGCACGTCGCGACCTACGGACCGCGCAAGGCAAAGTGCGAAGCCGCAGCGGAGGCGGCGTTTCCCGGCCGCACGCTGCAGGTCCGCGCCGGCTTCATCGTCGGCCCGCACGACGTCAGCGATCGCTTTCTCTCGTGGTTCGACCGGCTGCGGCGCGGGATGCCGGCGATCGTCCCCGGTGACGCCGAGACGCCGGTTCAGATCGTCGACGTCGCCGACCTCGCGGCGTGGATCCTCGGCGGCGCGCGCCGCAACCTCGCCGGCGCGTTCAACGCCACGGGTCCCGCGCAGCCGTACGCACTGATCGACGTCGTACGCGCGGCCGCGGACGCCGTCGGCTCACGTTCCCGCCTCGTCTGCGTCCCGAGCGACGTACTGCTCGCAGCCGGCGTCGAGCCGTGGACCGAGCTGCCGTACTGGCTCGATCCGCCCGACCGCGCGCTGATGCAGGCCGGCGTCGGCAAGGCACTCGCGTCGGGCTTGACGCTGCGACGGCTGCGCGAGACGTGCGCGGCGATCGCGGCGTGGTCGGCGACCGCGACGCACGAGCGCCGGATCGCCCTCGATCCGCGGAAAGAAGCCGACGCGATCGCCGCCTACGAGCGCGACGCGGCTGCCGCCCCGTTCGCGAGCGGCGCGCGCGCCTCGTGCCACGACGTCACGGATTGATAGCGGCGTCCGAGTGCGAACGCAGGTGCGACCTCGCCTGGTGCGATGATCTGCATTCCGAGCGGCATCCCGTTCGAGCCGAAGCCGATCGGCACCGCGACGGCGGCGAGGCCGAAGCCGCTGGCCGGCGCCATCAGCGGCAGCGTCTCGGCGCGGTACTCGGCCGGGACCGGCGCGCGCGGCGCTTCACCGGCCGCGCTCGCCGCGAGCGCACCGTCGTAGCCGCGGGTCGCCGCATCGAAGGTCGCGCGCGCAAACGCGATCGCTTCCCGCGCAGCGTCGGCTTCGGCGGTGCCGGCGGCGAGGGCGCCCGCGACGCGGCCGCGCACGTCCTCGCCGTACTCCGCTTCGTGTTCCGCGAACAATGCGCGGTGTACGTCGGCCGCCGCGATCGCCTGCACCGCCTGGATCGCGGGGAGCAGCGCGTCGTCGGACCACGCGATCTCGTCGACGATGATCCCGCCGGCGCGCAGTACTGCGACGGCGTCGTCGAGCGCGCTCAGGACCGCCGGCTCGACGCGCTCCCAAAACCCGCCGCGCAGCCTGCAGACGCGCTGCACCTGCACGTCGCGCACAGGCGCGCCGGCGAGCACCTCGTAGACGCGCTGCACCGTCGCGAGGTCGCGCGCGAACGGCCCGACGGTGTCGAGGCCCGCCGCGAGCGGGAAGACGCCGTCGAGTGAGAGCGCGTCGAGCGCCGGACGGATCCCGCTGATCCCGTTGAGCGCCGCGGGGAGGCGAATCGAGCCGAGCGTGTCGCTTCCCAGCGCGATGTCGGCGAGCCCCGCTGCAACCGCCGCACCGGAACCGCCGCTCGAGCCGCCGACGCTGCGCGCCGGATCCCACGGGTTGGCGGTGCGGCCGAAGTGCGGGTTCTCGGTCGTGATCCCCCACGCGAACTCGTGCGTGTTCGTCTTGCCGATCACCAGCGCTCCGGCGGCGCGCAGCGCGGCGACGACCGGCGCGTCGCGCTCGGGATCGCGGCGGTAGAACGACGAGCCGGCGCGTGTCGGCAGCCCCGCGACGTCGATGATGTCCTTCACCGCGAGCGTCCTGCCGTGCAGCGGTCCGCGCTCGCTCGGCGAGAGCGCGTCCAGCCGATCGGCCTCGCGCAGGACGGCCGCGCGGTCGATCGCGACGTAACAGTTCAGCGTCGCGTCGACCTCTTCGATCGAGCTCAGCAGTGCTTCGGCGCGCGCGCGAATCGGGGCCATGCTCGGTCATTCGGTGTGCCGCAGACGACGCCTCGGCAAGCCGCCGATTTGGGTGCGCGGAGTGGGTATCACGCCACCGTCAGTCCAGTATCTTCATCGAAGTGGAGCGTATATGTATCGTTCGAATCGTCAAGGTTCACGGTCGTGGCTCGGCGATATTTTCGGAATCGATCCGCTGAGTTTGATCGGAACGCCGGAAGCGTTGGGCTTCAGCATCGAGCGCAACGACCAGGGATATCGCGTCGAGATGCCCGTCGCGGGATTCCGCCCGGATGAGGTGAGCATCACCGTCGAGGACAACCAGCTCGTCGTCGAGGGCCGCAACGACCGCCGCCGCTTCACGCGCGCGCTGGTTCTGCCCGACGAGATCGACGTCGAGCGCATCGAGGCGAAGGTCGAGAACGGGATGCTCAACCTCAACCTGCCGCTGTCGGAGAAGGCGAAGCCGCGCCGCATCCAGGTCGCGGTCGGCAGCCAGGACGCGCAGGGCCAGCGCGCCGTCACCGGGTCCGGCCAATCGGGGACCGCCCAAACGGTCACCGGAGAGACCCAAGAATCAGGCAGCCGGACCGCCCAGCCGGTCCGCTGAGCCGGGAAGACCCGCCGGGAGGCGGGTCTTCGATTGGGTAAGGGGTCGGACGGTATGCCGTCGCGCGAGCCTCGCCCCGCGTCCCTCCGGCTCGCTGCGACCCTCGCGCTGCTCGTCGGCCTCCTCGGCCGAACGGCGGCGGCGCAGGTCCTCGAGTCGCCTTCGCCCGTGCCGTCGCCCGTCGCGGCGCCGCTCGCGCCGGCCGGGGTGATCCCGGCGAACCTCTCGCTCGCCGTCAGCGGGACGCCGGTCGCCGACGCTGCCTTCCTCGACGCGCAGATCCGCGCCGCGATCGATCGCGCGATCCGGCCAACCTTGCGGCCCGGGAGCGCGATCCGCTACGGCCCGATCGTCCCCTGGCCGCTGCTGCCGCTCCCCTCGGGGACGCGGGCCGCGGTTCTCGTCGGTATCACGCTTGCGGGCGGGGTCGGCTTCGCCGACGTGAGCGGGACGACGACGGTGACGCTCAACGGGACGGTCGTCCCGCCGCCGGACCCGGCGGTGCTGTTTCTCAGCGACGACCCCGAGTATCTCACCGCCGAAGGGCTCGTCTTTCGCGGCGCCGTCACGCCGGCACGCGCGGCGCGTCTCTACTACTATCACTCCGACGTCGGGATGCCGCGCGACGTCGACGTCGTCGTGAGCGCGCAAGCGCCGGCGCAGGTCGCGCTGACCGAGGCGAACGCGGGGCCCGATCTCGACGTGATGAGCGTGGGGCACACGGTGACGCGCGACTTTCTGCGCTACGAGCAGAACGACGAGAGCGTCGTCGTCGACATCGTGCCGGGGACGCCGCTGGTCGTCCACCACGCGCTGCTGCTGCAGGGTGAGGTGACGGCCGGCGCGCTCGACGTGCAGGTGCTGCGCGGGAGCGGCGTCACCGTCTCGGTGATCGCATCGGCGGCCGGCGGACGGCCGGAGATGTATCTCGCCGGACCGCGCGTCCCCTACGACGGTCATCATCGCCACGGCACCTTCGATCTCGCCGGCTACGGGCGCATCTCGCAAACGTACACCGTCGGCGGTCCCGCGGCCGCGGTGCAATACGGCGGACGCGCGCCGACGCCGCGCAACATCGATCCGAGCGACGACGGCCGCGACTACGGCGACTACGGCGTCGTTCACCGGATCACGCTCGCGCTGACGAACCCGGCCGACACGCCGCAGATCGTCTACCTCTACGAGAAGCCGCTGGGCGGACCGCTGCGCAGCAGCTTCATCGTCGACGGCCTGCTGAAGGAGATGGGCTGCGTCCGCCAGCCGCAGCCGTACTGGGTCGCGACGTATCAGCTGCCGCCGCACGCGAACGGCGCATCGACGACGGTCACGATGACCGACGGCGGCTCGTTCTATCCGATGGAGTTCGGCGTCAGCGACGCGCAGCCGAGCCCGTACACGCCGCCGGTCGGCGCGGCCGACGGGTGCTCGCCGAGCACGCCGGCGTTCCCCGATCCGCAGGCGGCGGGGGCGACCGTTCGCCACTGACGAACGTGACTCGCATGCGCACCTCGGCCGCGGTTCTCCTCGGCGCTCTTCTCACGTTCAGCGCGAGCGCCGCGTTCGCACAGACGGCGCCGCCCGCGCCGAGCCCGTCGCCCGCGCCGCTCACGTTCACCGCGCTGTCGCATGCCGACGTCACCTTCACAACGCCGAACGCTGTTTTCACCGGAAACGGAAAGTTCGGCGTCTCCGCCGCGCCGGGGTTCGTGCGCGTCGACGTGCTGTCGCTGACGACGCCGGTGTTCACGCTGCCGCCGATGCGGGCGACGCTGCTGATCGACCGCCGCGCCGGCACGGTGACGATCTGGAACGACACGACGAAGCGGTACTACACGCAGCCGCTCATGCCGCATCTCGGCGGGTCGTCGCCGTCACCGTCGCCGCGGCCGTCGCCGTCACGGCGTCCCGTGCCGCGCGGCACGCCGGGCGTCTCGCCGTTGCGCGATCTCGAAGTGCTCGACGTCTCGCTGCACTTGACCGGACACACGACGACGGTCGGCCAGCCGAGCACCGGGCTCGCGTTCTCGCTGACCGTGCGACGGCGCACCGACGCTGCGGAATCGCATGTCACCGCGACGACGCAGCTCGCCGACGACTTCGCGGCGTTCCCGCTCACGATCGAGGCCAGCGTCGAGCCCGGGACGTCGCCGTTCTCGGCGAAGTTGTCCTACGCGGTCGACTCGCTGCAGCGCGGCGACGTGCCGGCCGCGACGTTCCGCATTCCGGCCGGATATACGCGCGCGACGTCCGTCATGGACGTCGTCTCGTCGCGTCGTTAAGCGGCGTCGAGCTGAACCAGGCCGACCATGTGCCCTTCCGGATCGTGAAAGAGCGCGATGCGCGGACCGTCCGGAACGCGGGTCGGCGCCATCATCGTCGTGCCGCCGAGGCGCTCCACCGTCGCGAGCGCCGCTTCGAGGTCGGGCACGGAGATGTAGAAGGTGACGTGACCGCCGTAGCCTTCGACGTCGCCGCCGATCCCCGCGGTGACGCTGCCGCCGTCGGCCTCGCCGGTCATGCGGTAGTCCTGCGTGTTCGCACCGCGCGACGGTGCTCCGAACTCCCAGCCGAACGCGCTGCCGTAGAACTCTCGGAGCTGCGTTGCGTCCGAGCCGACGATCTCAACGTGCACGACCGGATTCTTCATTGGCCTCCCTCGGTGCAGCGGCAATGACGCCTGGTACGCCGTCCGACGGGGCGTCCCCCTACTCGAGGCGGCTCGCCGCGCTCCGACGAAGCGGCCGCGCGATGAGCAGAAGTGAGCTGTCGCACGCCGATTTCGAGCAGGTCGTCGAAGAAGCGCTCGCGTCGCTCCCCGCCCGCTTCGCCGCACGCATGCAGAACGTCGTCATCGCAGTCGAGGACGAGCCGACCGATGATGACCTCGCGAGCCTCGAGCCCGATGAGCACGACGATGAGGAGGGCGGCGAGCTCTTAGGGATCTTCCGCGGCGTAGCGCTGACCGATCGCAGCTACGACGACGCGCCGCTGCTCCCCGACGAGATCGCGGTATTTCGCGGGCCGATCAACCGCGTCGCCCGCAATCGGGCCGAAGCGGTGCGTGAAGTGCGCGAGACGGTGATCCACGAGCTCGGCCACTACTTCGGCCTCGACCACGACGAGATGCCGTACTGAGCAAGCGCAACCTCGCGCCGGGGCTTGACGTGCGCAGATCCGCGGTTCACGGGATGGGCTGCTTCGCGACCGTTCCGTTTGCCCGGCGCAAGAAGATCGCCGAGTACACCGGCGAGAAGATCACTAACGCCGAGGCGGCGCGTCGCGCGGCGAAGCGGCGTGTGCTGCGGATCAGCGGGCTCGACCAACGCTACAGCATCGACGGCGGGCGCGGCGGGAACGGGACGCACTACATCAACCACTCGTGCCGGCCGACCGCGTTCATGCAGACCATCGGCAAGAAGCTGATCGTCCTCGCGATGCGCGACATCGCGCCGGGCGAGGAGATCACCGTCGACTACGTAGCGACGTACCACTCCGACCGCAAGCGCTGCACGTGCAACGCGCCGGGCTGCCGGGGGACGATCAACAAAGTCTAGGTTGCGGCGTTGACGAGCGCCTTCGCCGCCGCGAGCGCGGCGCGCGCGGGGGCGAGATCGGTTGCGATCATCGAGCTCGCCAGCGCGCCGTCGAAGAGCACGTCGAGCTGCTCGCCGAGCTGGGCCGGAGCGCCGGCCTCTTCGGCGAGCGCGCGGAACCATGCGCGGCGGCGCTCGGTCGCGCGCCGCACGACCTCCCGGCCGGGATGGCGCGGGTCGGCGAGCTCGGCGGCGCCGTTCATGAACGGGCAGCCGCGCAGCTTCGTCCCGTCGAGAAACGCGATCAGCATATCGAAGGCGCCGAGCATCCGCGCTTTCGGCGTGCCCTCCGCGGGGAAGCGGACGCGGGGGCCGCGCTTGAGCGCCGCGACGATCAGCTCGTCCTTGGAGCGGAAGTAGCGGTAGAGGGTGCGCTTCGTGACCTCGGCCTCGGCGGCGACGCGATCGACGCCGACCACGTTGATCCCCTCACGATAGAAGAGCTTCGCCGCGACGGAGGCGATGTGGTCGCCCAGGGAGCCGCGCGGCACATCGACTGCGGCCATCGGCATGGGCTTCGCCGCGCAGGTATACCGACCTGTCTCCCGGAGGTATACAGGTCGGTATACCTACGAGGCCGGAAAGCCGTCTCGAGGTATCGAACGTGCCAGCCGAAATTCGCCGCCGCGAGAAGCTCTTCGCCGCCGTCGTCGCGGTCTTCGCCACCCTGACGCCTGAGGATCTGCGGCTGCGCTTCGGCGGCGGCTTCGGCGCGGAGTGGCTGCTGAACGATCTGCGCGCGAACGAACGGCATCGTGCCTTCGTCGCGCGTGACGGCACGGTCCCGGTCGCGGTCGTCGACGTTGCGCGCGGCGATCTGGAGATCGAGATCGGCGTCGCCGTCGCGCCGTCGCACCGCCGGCTCGGCATCGCGCACCGGATGGTGGGGCGCGCGATGGCGGAGCAGGACGGCTCGCTGCCGATCGTCGGGTACTGTCTGCCCGAGAATTTCGCAGCGGCCGCACTCCTTCGGCGGTCCGGGTTCAGCTGCACGGGCCGCGACACCGGCTACCTGCGGTTCGTCAGCGCGCCGCGCGGCTGAACCGGCCGCCGGGAGGCAGGTCGCGCATCCGCGGCGGAACCGGGGGGCAATGAGCGCCAGCTCCATTCGGCGCGGCGTCGTGACGCTGGGGAACGCGTTCGTCGTCGCCGTCTTTACCATGGCGACCTCGGTCGCGTTCGCGGCGTTCGTCTTCTCCGGACCGCTCGCCGGCGGCATCGGCTACGGGATCGACGCCGCGCTGCTGTGCATCGTCGCCGGCGCGATCATCTCGCTGCGCAGCGGCTTCCCGTTCGCCATCGGCGGCCTCGACGGCGCGGTGACCGCCGTGCTCGCGCTCTCCGTCATCTCGTGGGCGCCGAGCGAAGGCGCGCGCGCGGTTCCGACGGCGCTGGTGACGCTCGCGATCGCGACGCTCTTCTCGGGGCTGTTCTACTTCACGCTCGGAACGCTGCGGGCGGCGCGCGCCATCCGCTATCTGCCGTACCCGATGATCGGCGGGTTCGGCGCCGCCTCCGGGCTCGTCACGACGCTCGCGGGAATCCGTCTGCTCGGCGGCGTGCCGCAGCAGATCGCCACGCATTGGCCGCAGCTCGTCATCGGTTTGGCATTCGCGGCGCTGCTATTGCTCGCGACGCGTCGCTGGGGAGCGATCGCGATGCCGATCGGGATCCTCGCCGCGATCGCGGTGGGGTTCGCCGCCGCGGCGCTCTCTCACGTACCGTTCGCGGAGCTGCAGGGTGCCGGGTGGTTTCTCTCGGTTCCGGCGGGGACGCATTGGATTCCGGAATTGACGGCGCCGAGCGCGGTCGATTGGCGGGCCGTCGCGCTGCAGTCGCCGGCGATCGTCGCGGCGGCGGTGATCGGAACGATGACGATGCTGGTCAACGCCAACGGGCTCGAGGTGCTCACGCATCACGACGTCGATCTCGACGCGGAGCTGCGTCTCGCCGGGATATCCAACATCGCGGGGGCGTTCGCCGGCGCGATGATCGGCTTCGTCGCCTACATCCGCAGCTCGCTGAACCGGTCGCTCGGGACGCAGGACCGCGCGGTCGGCATCCTCGTCTCGGTCATCGCGCTGCTCGTCGTGGTGCTCGGCGCCGCGCCGCTTGTCAGCCGCGTCCCGACGGTCGTGCCCGCGGCGTTGTTGGTCGCCGCAGGCGGCTCGGTCACGTATCGATGGATGATCGCGGCGTGGCGGCGCTTGAGCGTCGTCGACATGCTGACGATCTGGGCGATCGTCGCGATCGTCCTGGGGTTCGGGTTCGTCCCGGCGCTCGCGCTCGGCGTCGCGCTGAGCTGCGTCGCGTTCGCCGCGCGCTACGCGCGCATCGACGCGATCGAGCGCCGCGTCACCGCCGCGACGTTCCACAGCACGCTGCGGCGCTCGCAGCGCGAGATGGAGGTGCTGCGCACGTACGGTGACCGCGCGCAGGTGTACGTCCTGCGCGGCTTCGTCTTCTTCGGGATGGCCGATGCGATCTACCGCGAGCTGCTCGCGCGGGTCGCGGCGGTCGACGGGCCGGCCTGGATCGTGACCGACTTCTCGCGCGTCACCGGGATGGACTCGTCGGTCGCGACGGCGTTCGCGAAGCTGCTCAACCACGTCGACCGCAACCAGGTGCGCGTGCTGCTCTCGGGGATGAGCGCCGAGGTCGCGCGCCGGTGGAACGCGCTCGCCGACACCGAGGACGACGCGCTGATGTTCGACGACCTCGATCTGGCGATGGAGTGGTGCGAGAACGACCTGCTCCGCCAGTTCGATTCGTACGACGAGGAGCCGCCCAGCTTCGCGCTGTGGCTCTCGGAACAAGTCGGCGAGGATCTGGCGGCGACGCTGGCCGGCCACTTGGAACGCGTCGAGCTCGACACCGGCGCCACGCTCTTCGCGGCCGGCGACGAAGGCGGGCGGATGTTCTTCAT
>DASYFS010000062.1:0-9504 GCA_036498305.1 Candidatus Elarobacter sp.
GCCGTCGCTGCGGCGGTCGGCGCGCTGGTCGGAGCGGCCGTGGGCGCGGCGGTCGGGGCCGCGGTGGGACGCGCCGTCGGCGGAGCCGTCGCCGCCGGGACGACCGGAGCCGTGGTCGGCGCGGCCGTCGGCGCGACGGTCGGCGCCTCCGTCGGAGGACGCGTCGGCGGCACCGTCGGCGCGGTGGTGGCGACCGCGACCTCGATCGTCGGTGCAGCGGTCGGGACGCGCGCCGGCGCGGAAGTCGGCGGCGGCGTAGGCGGGGTCGTCGGCGGCGGCGTTGGTTGGGGCGGCGCCGAGGGTCGCGTCACCGCGAGCTCGCGGTGGCGTGGCGGGGGCGGTGTCGGGCGGACGACGCGCCGCGGGACCGGCCGGGCGAGGACGACGGGACGCACGGTCGGCCGCGGCCGCGGCCGGACCGGGATCGGAACCGCGGCCGGCACGGCGCTGGCGACCGGAAGCGGCGGCGCCGAGGGAGCCGCCGGCGCGGCGTGAGCCGACTCGCGTACGATGACGTCGGCGGTGACGTCGCCTTCCTGCGGCGCGCCGCCCGTATCGGTCAGCTGCACGAGAAAGATCGCCGCGATCGCCAACGCGTGGATCACCATCGACAGGCCGACGGCGAACGTATCGCGCCGCCACGACGGCCGTTCGATATGAGCGTCCCGGTGCGCGCGGCGCGGACTCACGACCGAGCCCTCATTCCAGCCCTCGGCGGAACACCATCCCGGCGGCGCGGGAAAAGCCATCCGCTCGGCGGGTGTTGTGACGGAGGTTTCTCCCTTGCGCAGGACCGAGGTTCCGCCCGGGGAACCGGCGAGGCCGATGCAGGCGCCTCCGAAACGGACCAAGATCGTCGCGACGATCGGACCGGCGTCGCGCGACCCCGCGATGCTGCGTTCGCTCTTCCTTGCCGGCGTCAACGTCGTGCGGCTCAACTTCTCGCACGGCACCCACGACGAGCACGCGGCGACGATCGCCGACGTTCGCAAGATCGCCCGCGAGCTCGACATGCACGTGGCGCTGCTTCAGGATCTCCCGGGGCCGAAAGTGCGCACGGGGACGTTCTCGAACGGGACCGCGTCGATCACGCTGGCGGCCGGCGAGCCGTTCACGCTCACGACCGTCCAAGAGCCCGGCGACGCGCAACACGTCTCCGTCACCTACGAAGGGCTGGCGCGCGACGTCGAGGTCGGCAAGCGCGTCTACCTCGCCGACGGCTCCATCGCGCTGCGCGTCACCGGGATCGACGGACCGCGCGTCTCGACGACGGTCGAAGTCGGCGGCGAGCTGCGCGAGAAGCAGGGGATCAACTATCCCGACGGCACGCTCGACCTCGAAGCGGTGACCGCGCGCGATCTCGAGCACGTCGATTTCGGCGTCGCGCACGGTGTCGACTGGATCGCGATCTCGTTCGTGCGCACCGGCGCCGACATCGCGATCGTCCGCGACCATGTCGCGAAGCAGGGCAAGGCGATCCCGCTGATGGCGAAGATCGAGAAGCACGAGGCGCTCGAGCACATCGAGGACATCCTCGCCGCCGCCGACGGGATCATGGTGGCGCGCGGCGACCTCGGGATCGAGATCCCGCTCGAAGACGTTCCGCTGACGCAAAAAGATCTGATCGCGCGCGCCAACCGGGTGTCGAAGCCGGTCGTCACCGCAACGCAGATGCTCGAGTCGATGATCTCCTCGCCGCGTCCGACGCGCGCCGAGGCGACCGACGTCGCCAACGCGATCCTCGACGGAACCGACGCCGTGATGCTCTCCGGTGAGACGGCGCGCGGGCAGTATCCGCTCGAGGCGGTGCGAACGATGGCGCGGATCGCCACGCACGTCGAAGCGAACTATCCGCACCTCGAGATGCACGCGCGCCGGATCTCGACCGAAGCGTCGTTCATCGAGCCGGACGCCGAGATCGGGATGTCGATCGCCGAATCCGCCGTCCGCGCCGCCGACACGCTGGGGCTGCGGCTGATCGTCAGCGGCTCGACGACGGGAAATACCGCGCGCTACGTTTCGTCGTTCCGGCCGCGGGCGCGGATCATCGCGCTCACGCCGCTCGAAGAGGTCGCGCGGCGGATGGCGGTCGTGTGGGGCGTCGAGTCGTCGGTCGTGCAGACGTATCGCTATATCGAGACGCTGATCGAGATCGCCGAGGCGCGGATCGTCGCCGAGGGTTACGCCTCACCGGGCGAGACGATCGCGATCACCAGCGGAATGCCGGTCGGCGCCGGCGGCACCAACGTTCTGAAGATTCACCGCCTCCCAACGACCTGAACCCGCGCCTCACCGGCGTCCCCAGGTGACGTGAGCGCGGCCTGGAAGCGCACCAGGCTAGCCCATGGCTGGGAAAGGTTGTTATGCGACGACGGGTTCTGGTCGCCTTGGGTTTGAGCGCGTGCATCGCCGGCTGCGCGGGCCGCGGCGCGACCCTCCCCTCCGCGGCAGGCGGCGCTGCTGCCAAGCCGTCGGTCACGGCCCGCATCGTCATTCCCGCCGCGACCGCGGCCGCGCTGCGCAAGCGCGGGCCGAAGTTCGTATCCCCGTCGACGAACGGCGTGCTCGTCAACGTTTACGCGTCGACCGATACGACGCACGCGAACCTGCTGGGGTCGAGCGCGACCGACGTCTCGTCGGGCTCGGCAGCCTGCGGCGGGACCGTCGGCACCCCGCGCAGCTGCACCGTACCGATCCCGGCGCCGGCGGGGAGCGACGCGTTCGTCTTCACCTCGTATGACGCTGCGCCGAGCGGCGGGGCATTCGGCGGCGCGCACGTGCTCGGCGCCGGCGCCGTGGCGCAGACGATAGCCCCGGGCCAGGCGAATGCCGTAAACGTCACGCTCGGCGGCGTCGTCGGCCCGGGGAGCACGATCACGCTCTCGCTGACGAACCCGTCGATCCACGGGACCGTCGCCTCGGCGCAGACGATGACCGTCGCCGTCCTCGACGCAGCCGGGAACGTGATCATCAGCGACGCCTACGTCGATGCGAACGACGCGCCGGTGACGATCACGCTCGCCGCCGCACCGAATCCGAACGGCGAGATCGCGCTCGGCGCGACGGCGCTGACCGCGCCCCCGCCGTCCGGCGTAAGCGTGGCATACGACGGCACCGCGACCGCCGCGTACGCGAGCACATTCACCGCGACCGCGAGCGGCGGCGGCCCGACCGCGACGACGCAGCTGACGCTGCTCGGGCCGAGCGAGACCGTCTTTCCGGTTCCGGGAACGAACCCGTACGTGTTCGGGATCGTGGGCGGCCCCGACGGCAACGTTTGGTTCGGCACGCAGGGCGGCCAGATCGGGCGCATCACCCTCACGGGCGTCATTACGATGTTCAGCCCGCCGGGCTGCCCGTGCCACTTCGAGACCATGGTGCTGGGACCCGATGGGAACCTGTGGAGCTCGGACAACAACAACGGGATCGACCGCACGACGACCTCAGGCGCGACCACGCTGTTCCCCGCCGGCATCGGCGCGCAGAAGCCGTCCGAGATCGCCGTCGGCCCCGACGGCGCCCTCTGGTTCACGATCGAGCCCGCCAGCCAGATCGGGCGGATGCCGCTCGGCGGGGGCCCCGAGACCGACTTCGCGCTCCCGGTGAACACATCGTCGCCGCTCGGGATCACGGCCGGTTCCGACGGCAACCTGTGGATCACCGAGTTCGGCCGAAATCGGATCGCCCGCATGACGACGAGCGGCGTCGTCACCGAGTTCGTCCTGCCGCATCCGAGCAGCTTCCCCGCGTTCATCGCCGCCGGCGCGGACGGCAACCTGTGGTTCACCGAACAGGGGGGGAACCGGGTCGGCCGCATCACGACGAGCGGCGTCGTCACCGAGTTCACGCCGCCGTCTGGCTTCGGCGCCCAGATCGGGATCACGGCCGGCCCCGACGGCAACATCTGGTTCACCGAGCAGGGCACGAGCAACGCCGGGAAGATCGGGCGCATCACGCCGGCCGGCATCATCACCGAGTACAACGTCCAGAAGTCGAACGAGATGCAGCTGATCACGACCGGCCCCGACGGCAACCTCTGGTATACCGATCAAGACACCTATGGGGGGACGCTGCCCATGAACATCCGGCGCTTCGTTTGGTGAGCCCGGCGTGTCAGGCGCCGGCGGGCGCGACGCGCTCGTACGCGACGATCCGGGCGCGCCAGTCGGCCGGGACCGCGATCGACGCGTTCGCGTCGTAGTCGAACGCGACGAGCGCCGAGGTGCCGTGGCCGGTGCGCTCCTCGCCGCGCCACAGCTCGTACGTCAGCTCGAGCGACTTGCGGCCGAGCCGCGAGCAGCGGCAACCCATGACGAGCTCCTCGTGGTAGCCGACCTGCTTCTCGTACGCGTACGTCTGCGAGGCCATGATCACCGCGCGCGGCGAGATCAGCGGGACGCCGAGCGCCGCTTCGAGCCAGTCGAGCCGCGCGCTCTCGCACCACGTAATGTATCGCGCGTTGTTGACGTGGCGGTAGTAGTCGAGGTCGCCGAAGACGACACGGATCGGCAGCCGGAAGTGGAAGTCCTCGAGCGCCATCAGACGGCGGCCGGCTTCGCGCCCGGCGCGATGCGCCAGACCGCGTCGGCGAAGGCGTGCACGTCGTCGGGTGTCGTGTCCCAGGCGGTCATCCAGCGCGCGACGTTGCGCTCGGGGTCCCAGATGTAGAAGCGGCGCTCGCGCTGAAGCGGCTCGATCGCGGCGGCGGGAAGGATCGGGAAGACGCCGTTCGCCTCGACCGGATAGGCGATCGTCACGACATCGTCGAGGTCGCGCAGGCGCTCGGCGAGCAGCCGGGCCATGGCGTTGGCATGCGCCGCGTTGCGCAGCCACAGATCGCCGCGCAGCAGCGCCTCGAACTGCGCCGCGACGAAGCGCATCTTCGAGGCAAGCTGCATCCCCTGCTTGCGCGTGTAGGGCAGGATATCGGCGGCGGGGTGCGCGCGCGGGAACACGATCGCCTCGCCGAACATCATCCCGTTCTTCGTGCCGCCGAAGGTGCAGACGTCGACGCCGGTCTCGACCAGCATCGTGCGCAGGTCGACGCCGAGCGCGGCGACGGCGTTCGCGATCCGCGCGCCGTCGAGATGGAACAGCAGGTTGTGCTCGCGGCAGCAGTCGCCGAGCGCGCGCAGCTCGTCGAGGGTGTAGACCGTACCGACTTCGGTCGACTGCGAGATCGAGATCGCTGCCGGTTGAACGTGGTGCTGATCGCCGATCCCATGGAGCTGCGCCGTCACGTCGGCGGGCGTGAGCTTTCCGTTCTCGACGGGGACGTCGATCAGCTTTCCACCCACGAAGCGTTCGAACGCGCCGCACTCGTCGACGTTGAGGTGCGAGAACTGCGGCGTGATCACCGCCTGGTGCGGACGCAGCGCCGCCGCCAGCGCGACGACGTTCGACCCGGTTCCGTTCCAGCAGAAGAACACGCGGGCGTCGTCGTGCAGCCGCGCGCGGAACTCGTCCTCGACGCGGCGGGTGAGCTCGTCGTCGCCGTAGCCCGGAACGTGCCCGTCGTTCGCTGCCGCAAGGGCGGCCATCACGTCGGGGTGGACGCCGGCGTTGTTGTCGCTGGCGAAGGCGCGCGGCGGGGCGGACGTCTGCATCGTCCTGGGGTTGCGGCTCGCGCCGCCCGCGTCCCTACTGTTTGGATTCGGGAGCGATCCCGACCGCACTCTCAGTCGGCACGAAGTCGGCGTAGTCGGCCTCGAGCTCGGCCTTCATCCGCGGCAGGTTGATCGTCGCGAACTGCTTCGAGACGACGGCGTGTCCGTCGCCGCCCGCACCGTAGGTCTGCACGAGCACGATCTCGCCGCCGTCGCGACGGGCCCACGTCGCGCGCAGGATCCGTCCGCGCGCGGGGTCGACCGCGACGTCGAGATGCGTGACGAGGCCCGGCGACTTCGGCGTCATCCGTAAGACCGGCGCCGTGTCGGTCGACTGCGGCGCGAACGCAACGGTGTATCGCTCGGGCCAGCGCGCCGGATCGCCGAGGTCGTACTTCATGTCGGAGAAGGCCTTGGCGACGAGCGGGACGCCGCGGAACACGAACCGGTAGAGCCCGGGCCGGCGATACCACGAGTCGCCGCGGAGCGTGAGGCGGATGAACGGGAAGACCCGCATCCGCACGTGGAGCTGAACCGACGCCTTGTACGCGTCGGGCTGCTCCGGCGACGCCGCCATCGCGGCGAGCACGACGGGGACGGTCGGCGCCTCATCGGCGACGGCCGTACACGGTACGACGAGGAGAAGCGCTGCCAGCAGCACCCTCTGCATGGCGGAAAGATACCCCGGCTCCCTGGGTTTCCCCGGGGACCCGAGCGTGATCCTCACCCCGTTTTCAGGTTGCGCGCCCCTCGGATGAGTGCCGCGGCATGCTCGAGCGCGACGCCGCGCTGCTCGCCGGAGAGCATCCGGGCGATCTCGGCCTCGCGCGCCGCGGCGTCGAGCGGGTTTGCCTCGATCGTGGTCGTGCCGTCGTGTTCTCGCTTGCGCAGCGCGATGTGGCCGTCGGCGTGAGAGGCGATCTGGGCGAGGTGGGTGACGCAGACGACCTGCGCGTCGCGCGCCAACCGCGCCAGCCGCGTCCCGACCGCGCCGGCGGTCGCGCCGCCGATCCCGGCATCGATCTCGTCGAAGACGAGCGCCGTGCGGTCGCGGCGGTCGGCGAGGACCACGACGAGCGCGAGCAGCACGCGCGACAGCTCTCCGCCCGAGGCGACCTTCGCGAGCGCGCGCTCCGGCTCGCCGGGGTTCGCGGCGAAGCGCAGCTCCGCGCGCTCGCTGCCCGTCGGTCCCACCACGTCGAGCGGCTCGAGCGCGATCCGCAAGCGCGCGGCGGGCATCTCCAGCGCCGCCAACTCCGTTGCGACGGCGACAGCGAGCTCCGACGCCGCGACCTCGCGGAGCGTGCGCAGCCGGGCCGCCTCGGCGCTCAGCTCGCCTTCTACCGCGGCGAGCTCGCGCTCCGCGGCAGCGAGGCGCTGATCGCGATCCTCGACGTCGGCGACCTCGGCAGCGTACGCCTCGCGCGCGGCGCGGACGTCGGCGAGCGTCGCGCCGTACTTCTTCTTCAGGCGGTCGAGGACGTCGAGCCGTCCCGTCAACACGTCGAGCTCGGCGGGATCGAGCTCGATCGCGTCGCGCTCGCGCGCGAGCGCCGCAGCAAGCTCATTCGCATCCGACTGCAGCGCGTCGGTCGTCGCCGCGAGTTCCGCGAAACGCTCGCCGTACCGGGCGAGCGCGTGAAGCGCGCCGGCTGCCGTACCGAGCGCGTCGACGGCACCCCGCTCGTCTTCGAGCGCGGCGGCGGCGGCGGCGAGCGACGCGGTGATCCGTTCGGCGTTGGTGAGGACGTCGCGGCGCGCGCGCACCGTCTCGTCTTCGTCGTCGGCGACGATCGCCGCGGAGTCGATCTCGTCGCGGGCGAAGCGCGCGAACTCGGCACGCGCCAGGGCACGATCGTCGGCGTCGCGGAGCGAGGTCCAGCGCTCGCGTACCGCACGGGCCGCGTCGTACGCACGGCGCACCGCGACGGCAGCGTCCCGCGCGGCGTCGCCGCCGAAACGGTCGAGAACGTCGAGCGCGTACGCCGGCGCCAGCAGCCGTTGCGCCTGGTGCTGCGAGACGACGTCGACGACGCCGCCGATCAGCTCGCGAAGCTGACTCGCGGCCGCGGGCGTGCCGTTGATCCGCGCCTGCGAGCGGCCGCCGGCGAGCACCTCGCGCACCACGATCGCGTCATCATCGGCATCGAGCGTGAAGCCGGCGTCGGCGAGCCGCGCGCGCAGCGCGTCGTCGGGCGCGATCTCGAGCGTCGCACGCGCGCGCTGCGCGCCGGTCCGCACGAGCTCGGGGTCGGCGCGCTCGCCGAGCGCGAGCGCGAGGCCGCCCAGCAGCATCGTCTTTCCCGATCCGGTCTCGCCGGTCAGCACGGTCAGCCCGGCGGCGAAGTCGACCTCGGCGCGCCGGATCAGCCCGACGTCTTCGATCGTCAGGCGTACGAGCGTCACGGCGTCGCGCTCAGTGCGACTTGATCGGGACGCCCCATTGCAGCTTCTCTTCGAGGCGCGCGAAGAACGCGCGCGGGCGGACGCGGGCGAAGCGGACCGGCTTCGGCGCCTTCTTGATCACGACCCGATCTCCGGCGCGCAGCTGCTCGGCGACGAAGCCGTCGTTCTCGAGATTCGCGAGGCTGAGCTCGTTGTCGCACGTGATCTCGATCGTCGCGTCGGACTTGACGAGGATCGGCCGCGCGAAGAGCGTGTGCGGCATCAGCCCCATCACGCCGAGCGCGTCGACGGCGGGGTGGATGATCGGGCCGCCGGCCGAGAGGAAGTACGCCGTCGAGCCGGTCGGCGTCGAGACGATGACGCCGTCGGCGGGCAGGTGCGTGATCGTCTCGCCGTCGAGCGCGAGGCCGAACGGCGCCAGGCGCGCCTGCGTGACCCGGCGGACGACGACCTCGTTGAGCGCGAAGTGGATCACGTCGCGCCCGGCGACCTGCGCATGCAGCGCGACGCGCTCCTCGACGCGCGGATCGCTCGCGAACAGCTTGTCGAGCGCCGCGAACCCGTCGTCGGTCGCTTCGACCTCGGTGAGGAATCCGAGGCGGCCGGTGTTGACGCCGAGGATCGGGATCAAGAGCTCGTGGACGAGCCGTGCGGCGCGCAGCAGCGTCCCGTCGCCGCCGACCGTGACCAGCAGGTCGGCCTCGTGAAGATCGCAGCTGGCGACAAAGCCGAGGTCGTTCCCCGCGCCGTCGCACAGCGCGAGCTTCAGTCCGTGCTTCTCCGCGAGCTGCACGACGCGGCTCGCCGCCTCGGATGCGTGCGGCCGTTCCGTGTTGACGTACAACGCGATCGACTTCACGCGTGGGCCTCGTCGACGAGCGCATCGAGGCGGGCGTCGTCGACTTCGTCGCCGTCGCGGCGCAGCGCGAAGAAGAACTCGACGTTTCCCGCCGGTCCTTTCAGCGGGGAACGCGTCGCGGCGACGGCGCGCACGCCGGTGGCGCGCAGCGCATCGCGCACTTCGCCGAGCACCGCACGGTGAACGGCGGGATCACGCACGACGCCGCCGCCGCCGAGCCGTTCGCGGCCGGCTTCGAACTGCGGCTTCACCAGCGCGACGATCGCGCCGTGCGGGCGCAGGTACGCGACGGCGCGCGCGACGATCGTGCGCAGCGAGATAAACGACGCATCGACGACGATCAGGTCGAAGCCGGCCGGATATGCGTCGTCGGGGAGCGTGCGAAAGTTCGTGCGCTCGACCACGGTCACACGCGGTTCGCTGCGCAGCTTCCAGGCGATCTGGCCGCGGCCGACGTCGAGCGCCGTCACGTGCCGGGCGCCGTGCTGCAGCAGGGCGTCGGTGAACCCGCCCGTCGATGCTCCGACGTCGAGCGTCTCGAGGCCGCTCGGGTCGATGGCAAAGTCGCGCAGCGCTCCCTCGAGCTTCTCGCCGCCGCGGCTGACATAGCGCGGCGGCTCCTCGACGACGACC
>DASYFS010000063.1:0-3674 GCA_036498305.1 Candidatus Elarobacter sp.
GCCGTCGCCTGCGCGGCTGTAGCGAGCACTACGGCGGCCGCAGCTGCGGCGATCCGGAACGACATGGCACCCTCCCCAAGCGGTCGAAGCGCTCGTCGTTCTCCCGAGGAGGGCAAGCACCTTGAACGGTTCCGCGGCGCCCGCGACGGCGAAACCCTGCGGCCTTGTCCGGGTAGGGGCGCCGTGGTACAATCCCGAGGTTGCCCGCGCGCCCCGTGCGCCTTTTGTCATTCGCCGTAGAGAGCTGTCATGAACGTACTCGACCTGATCCAGAAGGAACAGGAAAAGCCGAACGTCCCCGATTTCCGACCGGGCGATACCGTCAAGGTGTATGCCAAGGTCGTCGAGGGCGGCAAGGAACGCACCCAGATGTTCGAGGGCGTCGTCACGGTTCGGAAGAACGGCGGCCTGAACGAGACGATCACGGTGCGGCGCGTCGCGCACGGCGTCGGCGTCGAGCGTTCGTTCCTGCTGCACAGCCCGCGCGTTGAGAAGATCGAAGTCAGCAAGCGCGGCATCGTGCGCCGTTCGCGGCTCTACTATTTGAGCGACAAGATCGGTAAGGCGGCCCGCATCAAGGAACGCAAGACCGCGAAGTAACGCGGTCCCTCCCTTCGTGACCCCGCTTGAACTGCTCGCGCTGATCGCGCTCTTCGCGATCGTCCGCGTCGCCATCAGCATCAAACCGGAGACGGTCCCCGCCGGCGGCGGCGGAACGATCGCGGGTGCGCCTGCGGCCAGGCCGACCACGCGCACCGTCATCCGCGAGTACCTCGACGCGTTCATCGTCGCCGGGCTCGTCGCGCTGTTCCTGATCACGTTCGTCGTCCGCACGTTCTACATCCCGAGCGGATCGATGGAGCCGACGCTTCAGATCAAAGACGTCCTCCTGGTCAACGAGTTCGAGTACCGCTTCAGCAAGCCGCACGAAGGCGACATCGTCGTCTTCCCGCCCCCGCTGGTGCAGCCGAACGACTTCATCAAACGCACCATCGGACTTCCCGGCGATACGCTGCGCGTGCACAAGGGCATCGTCTACCGCAACGGTGTTGCGATGGTCGAGCCGTACATCGCCGAGAAGCCGAACTACGAGCTCGAGATCAAAGACTACGGCGTCTACGTCGACGGGATGCGGCTCGATCCGTCGACCGCGAACATCCCGCCGCGCGACAAGTGGCAGGCTCCCGATCGGATCCCCGAGGGCTGCTACTGGATGATGGGCGACAACCGGAACAACTCGGAAGACTCCCACATCTGGGGCTTCGCGCAGACCGGCGGAAAATTTTACACCGGACCGCGCGCCGGGCAGCCCGCCTCGTTCACGGGACACGCGTTCCTGCTGTTCTATCCCGTGACCCGTCTCCGCATCCTGAAGTAGCCGCGGCGCGCAAACAATGAGCCTGCGCCGGAGACGTTGAACGTGACCGGCGTGGCGAAGGCGCGTACGGTCGTCTCGCTCTCCGCGCAACTCATCTTGCTGGCCGTCATCGCCGCCGCGTTCTTCATGCGAACGTCGCACGTGGACGGGCTCTCGATGGAGCCGCGAGTGCACACGGGCGAGTTCGTTCTCATCAACACCCTCGCATACCGATTCGGCCAAATCCGCCGCGGCGACGTCGTCGCCTTCCGGCACGAATCGCCGACCCCGGAAACGTACATCAAGCGCGTCGTCGCGCTGCCGGGGGAGCGGGTCGCGGTAACCGGCGGCGTCGTCACCATCGACGGCCGCACGCTGCCGGAACCGTACGTGCAATTCCCCGACCGGCGCAGCGCACCGGCGGTGACCGTCCCGCCCGGCGCGGTGTACGTCCTCGGCGACAACCGCGCCGACAGCGACGACTCGCGCAACTTCGGCGTCGTCCGCGACTCCGAGCTCGTCGGCAAGGCGCTCGTCGGGATCTGGCCCCCGCGCCGCATCTGAAGCGGCGATGGCGAAAGGCGGCGGCGTCCAGCAGGCGCAGATCCAGTGGTACCCCGGCCACATGGCCCAGGCGATGCGCAAGCTGGGGGAACGGCTGCGTGTCGTCGACGTCGTCGTCGAAGTGCTCGACGCGCGGCTGCCGCGCGCAAGCGCGAACCCCGCGCTCGACGAGCTCGCCGGGCGCAAGCGCCGGCTGATCGTTCTGACCGGCGAGGACCTAGCCGACCCGCACGTCACGCGGGAATGGCTGGCATGGTACGCCGCCGCCGGCCGGACCGCGGTCGCGGTGAACGGCAAGGATCAGTCCTCGGTCCGCCGGGTCGCCGAGGCGCTCGACGGGCTGACGGAACCGACCGGAACGACGCGGGCGATGGTCGTCGGCATACCGAACACCGGCAAATCAACGATCATCAACGGCCTGCTCGGCCGGACGGCCGCCAAGGCCGAGGATAAAGCCGGCCTGACGCGGTCGCTGCAATGGTTCCGCGTTCGGCCGAAACTCGAAGTAATGGACTCTCCCGGGATCCTCGTTCCGAAGATCGCTACCCCGCAGGCGCAGTGGCAGCTCGCCCTCACCGGCGCGCTCCCACGCGAACGCTTCGACGCCGAGGAGGTCGCGGGGCAGTTCTATGCGTGGGCGCAGGCGCGCACGCTCGGCGGCGTGCCGAGCCTCGAAGATTTCGCGCGTGGGCGCGGGTTCACGCGGCGCGGCGGCGAGGTCGACCTCCACAACGCGGCGGGCGCGTACCTCAAAGATTTCGGCGAGGGGAAGTTCGGCCGAATCAGCTTCGAACGCCCGGAGGCGGCCTGATGCCGCTCTCGGCGAGTGCCCGCAAGACCAGAAATGCCACGCAGCGCGAGCGACGCCGTCTCGACCGGCTGCACCTGTTCGAAGCGCGCGCCCACGCCGCGGGCCACCGGCTCGTCGGCGGGATCGACGAGGTCGGCCGCGGGCCGCTCGCAGGTCCGGTCGTCGCCGCGTGCGTCGTCGTCGACGGACCGCTGAAGTTGCGCGGCCTCAACGACTCGAAGCAAGTTTCGGCCGAGCTGCGCGCCGAGCTGGCCGTCGAGATCAAGGCGCGCGCGATCGCGTGGGCTATCGGCGAGGCCAGCGTCGCCGAGATCGATCGCTTCAACATCTATTGGGCGAGCGTGCTCGCGATGGAGCGCGCGCTCGCGGCCCTGAGCGTGCAGCCGGAGTATCTGCTGACCGACGCGGTCCGCATCAAGTCATGGGTCGGCCCGCAAGAACCGGTGATCAAGGGCGACGCGAAGTGCGCCAGCGTCGCGGCGGCGTCGATCGTCGCCAAGGTGCATCGCGACGCGCTGCTCGTCGCGCTCGACGCGACCTACCCGCAGTACGGCTTCGCGCTGCACAAGGGCTACGCGACGCCGCAGCACATCGAGGCGCTCGAGTCGCACGGACCATGCGTCGAGCACCGCCGCAACTTCTGGCGCGTCCGCGCGGCGTGGGAGATGCTGCCGGGGATCGAGGCGTGAGCACCGCGAGCGGGCGCGCCGGAGAGGACGCGGCGGTCGCGCTGCTCGAGGCCAACGGGTACCGGATCGTCGGACGCAACGTGCGGCTTCCCGGCGGTGAGATCGACGTCATCGCGCGCGACGGCGACGTCGTCGTCTTCGTCGAGGTGAAGGCGCGTTCGACGGCGGCCTACGGCGGCGCCAAAGCTGCCGTCGGGATTCGGAAGCGGGCGACGCTGCGGGCGATCGCCGCCGACTGGCTGCAGGTCGCCGC
>DASYFS010000064.1:0-19463 GCA_036498305.1 Candidatus Elarobacter sp.
ACGTCGAGCGCCTTGCCGTAGCGATGGACCGCTTCGGCGACCTGCATCGCCAGCTCGCGGGTCGGGACGAGGACGAGGCCACGGATACGGCGTGCGCCCTCGCTCGGCGGTCCGATGCGATGGAGAAGCGGTAGGGCGAAGGCAGCGGTCTTTCCCGTCCCGGTCGCGGCCTGGCCGAGCACGTCGCGGCCGGCGATCAGCGGCGGGATCGCCTCGCGCTGGATCGCGGTGGGTTCCTCGTAGCCGAGCGCGGTCAGTGCGCCAAGGAGTGCCGGCTCGAGGCCGAGGGATGAGAAGCCGTCGCTGTCGGGCAGGTCGTGTTCCACCCGCCGGGGTTCTCCGGGCGGGCGCGCCGCAACTGTCACTCTTGCCGGGGCCCAAGGAGAGCAGGGGCTCTCTGTCAAGAGTCCGGCAAGCGCACGGGGACGGGCGCTTCCGCTCCCGATAGAAAGAGCATGGAAACGGCGGGCGCGACGGGCCACACCGTACGCATCATGTTCGACGAGAGTCCCATCGGGATGTGCTCCGCGATGGCTGACGGCACGATCCTCCGGCGCAACGCCGCGTTTGCCGGCGTCACCGGTGCGGCCGCTGGTTCGCTCCTCGATCTCGTCGACATCAACTCGCGGCAGGAGCTGGCCGCCAAGCTCGCCGCGATCCTCGACGGCGACGCCGCCAACTTCACGCTCGAAGCCGCGCTCGCAGCCGTTCCGGGCCGCTGGTGCGAGCTCAGCGGCGTTGCCATGCGCGGCGCGACCGGCGACGTGATGGTGCACGTTCTCGACGTCACCGCGCGGCGGCACCGCGAAGAATATTTGCGCGAGCTCGCCGAGCGGGATCCGCTGACCGGACTCTACAACCGGCTCGCGTTCCACCGCGAGGTCTCGGCGCGGCTCGCCGACGGTCCGAACGCGACCGTGATGCTGCTCGACCTCGACGGCTTTAAGGCCGTCAACGACACCGGCGGTCACCAGCGCGGCGACGCAGTCCTCGCCTCGATCGCGACGGCGTTGCGCGACGCGGTGCCGAGCGGCGCGATCGTCGCGCGCTTGGGCGGCGACGAGTTCGCCGTGCTCCTCGACCTGGACCCGCGCGAAGCGGCGGCGCTGGGGACCCGCTTGATCAACCGCATCACGATCGCCGCCGCCTGCGTCGTGCGCACGCCGCGCGTTACCGCCAGCGTCGGGATCGCGCCGGCGTCGCGCGGCAACCAGCTCGAAGGCGTTCTCGCCTCAGTCGACCGCGCGATGTACGGGGCCAAGCGCGCCGGGAAGGCGCGCTGTCAGATCGCGCTGAGCGCCGCCTAGACCGTCGCCGTCCCGATCATCCCGTTGCGGGTGACGAGCGCCGCCAGCGCGGCCTCGTCCAGCGTTTCCGTTCCCGCGGGACGCTGCGGCAGCACGAGGTAGCGCACTTCGGCGGTGCTGTCCCACACGACGATCTCGACGTCGTCTCCGAGCACGGTCCCGAACTCGGCGAGCACCCCGCGCGGATCGCGCACGGCGCGCGACCGATACGCGGCGCTCTTGTACCAACTCGGCGACGGGCCGAGAAGCGCAATCGGGTAGCACGAGCACAGCGTGCACACGATGAGGTTGTGACGCTGCGGTTCGTTGGCGACGACGCGCAGCTTCACCGGCGCCCAGTGCGCGAGATCGATGCCGAGCTCGGCGAGAGCGGCGTTGCCGTCGGCCAGCAGCCGCGTGCGGAACGCGGGATCGGCCCACGCCCGCGCGATCGCGCGTGCGGCGTTGGCGGGGCTCGCGTGGGTGAGGAACGACTCGATCGTCGCATCGAGGGCGCTCTCGGTGAGCAGTCCGGCGCCCTCGAGCTCGGCGACGAGCGTCTTCACGCGGTTGGACGCGCCGGCGGACGTTTCGTGGGTGTGTGAATGGCTCACTCGGCCTCCAAATAGGACTCGAACAGATCCGCACAGACCTGCGAGCGCGGCTCGGCGTCGGCGCCCCACAAGTCGGCGGCGTCGAAGCAGACGGTGTAGGCGAGCTGCGCCGCGGTTGCGTCGCCGGCGGCGCGGCGGTCCGAGAAGGGCAGCGTTCCGAGCGCCCAGACGATTCGCCCGCTGCGGCCGCGCAGATACGACGGCAGGCGCGTGTGTCCGGGCGGGTTCATCAGCTTCGTGCGGACGCGTTCACCGATCGCGAACACCGGACAGGCCTTTCTCGCGGACGAGCGTCTCGATCCCGAACAGCCACTTCTCGTAGTACGACGCGGCGAGATACTCCGCCGGCGGCATCCGTTCGACGGCGTCGCGAAACTCGTCGAGATTGTAGACGCCGGCGCGCAGCAGCAGCCGGTTGATCGCGAAGACGCGCGCCTCCCATTCGTGATGGAACGGCGGCTCGTCGGCCTCGATCTCCAGCGGACCGAAGCCGTGCGCGCCGCCGAGGTCGTGGATGCGGCTCATCGTGCGCTCTCCCGCGGACGGGCGGCCGACTCCTGGCGAACGGGTATATCCTGGCCATGCGAGCGACCTGGAAACCCTACGAGAAACACGGCGTCTTGACGCGCCGCAGCGATCTCCCCGACACGGTCTACGCGTTCCCGCGCGAACGCAAAGAGCCGCTGACCGACGCGCGTCACGTGCGCAACGCGATCGCGCGATTCGATCAAGTCACCGGCGTCCCCGACGAAGAGCGCGAGCTCGCCTTCGCCAACATCAAGAAGGCCGCGAAGTACTACGGCGTCGAGCTGTCCGAGAGCGACTGGCACGAGCTGGGCAAACGGCCCAGCACCGGACGGACGGCCGAAGATCGCAAGCGCTCCGCGCGCAAAGCGGTGGCGACGCGCAAGAAGCGCGCCGCGCGCTGATTCCCCGGGCCTAGCGGCCGGGGAACGCGCCCCACGCGCCGTCCGGTTCGCGGCGGGCGCGGGAGAACGCGAACGCCCACGATCCGGCGAGGATGATCGCTGCCGCGGCGAGCGCAGCGAACGAACTGACGCGCAGCAACAGCAGCGCGCCGATGAACGCGCCGACGAACATCGCGAAGACTGCGGCGAGACGGCGGCCGTTGTTCGCACCGGCTCCGCCGCCGAGCCGAGAGTCGGCGGCCAGACCCGTCAGCGTCATCGTCAGCACCGTCGTGATGAGATCCGGGACGGCGAGCGCGCGCGCGACCGCGTTCTGCAGACCCATCGCGAGCGCGAGCAGAACGATCAGCGCGAGGTGCGCCGGCTCGGCGTCGCTGCTCGCGGCAACGGCGACGCCGGCAACGAGCAGGACGAGCTCCGCGGCGGCGCAGTCGGCGAGGAGCCGCCCGCGGTGATGACGGGCCCGGACGAGCCGTCCGCCCGCGATCCCCGCGACGAGGAAGGCGGCGATCGAGACGAGCGAGGTCGCCGCCGAGACGCCGGGTACGCCGGCGGCGGCGAGGCCGAGAAAGATGATGTTCCCGGTCATGTTCGCGACGAAGACGTGGCCGAGGCCGAGAAAGCTTACGGCGTCGACGATCCCGGTCACGACGGTGAACGCGATCAGCAGCGGCGGTAAGGGTCCAAGACGGTCGGGCACGGACGACGGGGGCTTCAGCCCAGCTCGATCGTGCCGTCGACGACGTGCTTGAGGTGGAGCGTTCCGATCGTCAGCGTCATCTCCGCGTCCAGCTTCGCGTTCTCGGCGAGGCGCCCGTCGGCGAGCGCTTCGCGCACCGCCTTCTCGATCTCACGCTGCGACGTGACACCGACTTCTTTCAAGAACTTGCGCACGGAGATGTTGAACCGTTCTTCGTCCACGCTGACCTCCTTGGTCGACGGCGCGCACGGCGCCGTTCGCTCCTTTTCGACGTATCGCCGGGAGACCCGCTACCGGTAGCGGCCGCTACCGGACTCGAAAGATGCCATAGCTGCGCAGGTTCAGCCGCAAACGCCGCGGGCAAGTTTCGTGCACTCCGCACCGTGCTCGTGAAAGGCTCAAGCATGAAGCGTCGTTTCTCGCTCGTCGTTCTCGCTGCGTTCGCGTTGACCGCCGGGATCACCATTTCGCCGCGCGCGTTGCCCGCGGCAACGCCGACGCCCGCGCCTGCCGCGGGGATCGTGCCGCTCGGCGTAACCGTCATCGAGATGCGCGAAGTCGTCGTCGGCTGGAGCGTGAAGAAAGACTTGCTCGGCAAGAGCGTCCAGAACGACAAGAAAGAAGACCTCGGCAAGATCGAAGACGTGATCGTCTCGCCGTCCAATTCGCTCTCGTTCGCCATCATCGGCGTCGGGCTGTTCCTCGGCATCCCGTCCCGCCTCGTCGCGATCCCGATGAAGCAGTTGAAGCTCGAGGGCGGCCAACTGGTCCTTCCCGGAGCCACGAAGGACGCCGTCGGCAAGATGCCGCCGTTCATCTACAGTCATTGAGGCGAGCGGCGTAGAAGGACCCGGCCATGGTGAGCGCCTCGGCCGGGTTCGTCGGCGCCGGCAGGTGACGCTGCGCGAGCGTTTGCAGCGCGGCGTCGCGGCGGGTGTGGGCCTGACGTTCGCGACGCCGCAGCTCGTCGAGCTGTGCGCGCGCGTCGGTTTCCATTGGGCGCTGATCGATTGCGAGCACGGCGTCTTTTCGCCGGAGGCGCTCGAGAACGCGTGCATCGCCGCCGACGCCGCGGGGCTCAGCCTGATGGTGCGGCCGCCGAACGATCGTCCGGAGACGATTCTCGCCGCGCTGGATCGCGGGGCGGCGGGCGTTCAGGTACCGCACGTCGCGACCGCCGCGCAAGCCGCTGCCGTCGTGCGGGCGGTAAAGTACGCGCCGATCGGCGAGCGCGGCCTCGGGACCAGCGTGCGCACCGCCGGCTACGGTGTCGACCTCGACGTCATCGCCTACGTCGAGCGCGCGAACCGCGAGACGATCGTCTGCGTGCAGATCGAGGATCGTGAGGGGCTCGCGAACGTCGCGGAGATCGCCGCGGTTCCGGGCGTCGACGTCGTCTTCATCGGCCCGATGGATCTCTCACAGGCGCTCGGCCATCCAGGCGATCTGACCCGCCCCGACTTTCGCCGTGCGGTCGAGCGCGCGTTCGAAACCGCGATCGGCGCCGGCGTGCTGACCGGGACGTCGGGGAGCGCGTCGTGGGTGCGCTACGGCATCGGCCACGGCGCGCGCTACGTCTACACGGGGCTGGGCGGCGTGATGCTCCCGGGCGCTCGGGACTTCATCGCGCTCGCGCAGCCGCGCGCCTGAGTCAGGGGTTCGTCACCTCGCGCAGGTGGCCGTCGCTGACGTCGTAGACGAAGCCGCGCACCTGATCGCGGTGCGGGATGAAGGGGTGCTCGCGAACGCGCCGGATCGCGTCGCGCACCGCCTGGTCGAGATCGGCGAACGCGCCGAACGGGTACGGCGGCTCGGCGCCGGTTTCGGCGCGAATCGCGGCGCGCATCGCCGGCTCGTCCGCGTTGTGCAGCCCGCAGTTGGTGTGGTGGACGAGGATCACCTCGCGCGTTTGGAGGACGCGTTGCGAGACGACCAGCGAGCGCAGCACGTCGTCGGTGACGAGTCCGCCCGCGTTGCGGATGATGTGCGCCTCGCCGCTCTGCAGGCCGAAGATCGCGAAGTTATCGATGCGCGAGTCCATGCAGGTGACGATGGCGACGTGCCGCTTCGGGACGACGGCGCGGACGCCGGGAAAATCGGCTTCGTGCTCGCGCGCGCTCTGAACCAGGAGATCGGTTTGGGACTCTGACACCGGCGCGATAGCTTTGGGCCGACCCCCGGCGATCCTCCCCGCTAGAGGCCGGGCGCGCCGCCGCCGTTCGCCGTGAAGTGGATGTAGTCGACCCACGCGTTGAGCGCCCACCCGATGGCGAGGCCGAGCAGGACCGCGAGGACGACGAAGAGCGGGATCAGCTGCCGCCCGCGTTCCTCGACGAAGCCCTTCCCGATCATCCCAGCGGTCGCGCAGCCGACGATCATTCCGGCCGCCCAAAACATCAACTGCGCGCTCATGCGGAACGCGTTTCGCGGAGGGGGATGGTTGTGTCGGTCGGCAACAGGATCTCTCGAAGTGGCCCCGCCGGGCGGAAACGCATTGGTACTCGCCGGGTCCGCGCAGATTGGCGTAGAGTGGTGCTGTCCATGGAAGAGCCACGCCTCGCGTACGACGACTTCTCCCTGTTCCCCGATCACGGCTCGCCGGTCCCGCTCTCGCGGCAACTCGTGCAGCGATTGCGTGACGCGATTCGCACCGGAGCGCTCGCAGGCGGGAGCCGTCTGCTGCCGACGCGCGAGTTCGCAAGCCGGCTCGGGGTCTCGCGCAACACCGTCGTCGCCGCGGTCGATCAGCTGATCGCCGAAGGCTATCTCGTCGCGCGCGTCGGCTCGGGGACGTTCGTCGCGCGCGGCATCGGAACGGTCGCGTCGCCGCGCGCGGTCCCGCCGCTCGACGTTCCGCCCGCGGCGCGGAAGTATCTCGACATCGCGGAGCTGATGCCCGATCCGACCGGACCTGCGCTGTTGCCGTTCGGCGTCGGCGTTCCGGACGTCACCGCGTTTCCGCGCGAGGCGTGGGACCGATTTGCGCGCCGGCGCCGCTACGACCCGCGCCGCTTCGCCTACGGCGAGCCGAGCGGCTCGAAGCACCTGCGCACGGTGCTCGCCGACCATCTGCGGCAGTTCCGCGGACTCAACGCCGGCGCCGATCAGATCGTGATCGTCGAAGGCGCGCAAGCCGCACTCGCGCTGATCGCCTCGGTGATGTTGGAGCCCGGCGATCCGGTGTTGATGGAAGATCCGTGCTACGGGCTCGCGCGCTTCATCTTCGAAGCGCGCGGCGCCGCGGTCGTCCCCGTCGCGGTCGACGCCGACGGGATGCGCGCCGAGGACGCGCCGCCGGCGCGGCTCACCGTCGTCACGCCGTCGCATCAGTATCCGCTCGGCGGCGCGATGACGCCGGAGCAGCGCAGCGCGCTGCTCGGATGGGCGCGCCGGCACGACGCCTACGTCGTCGAGGACGACTACGACGGCGAGTTCCACTTCGGCGGGCCGCCGCTTCCGGCGCTGCAAAACGGCGACGCGGACGGTCGCGTGATCTACGTCGGAACGTTCAGCAAGGTGCTCGCGCCCGGGCTGCGGCTCGGCTACATCGTCGCGCCGCGGCATCTGGCGCCGGCGTTCGCGGCGGCGCGCCGCGTCTCGTCGCTCGGCGGAGACCCGCACACGCAGCGCATCCTCGGCGACTTCATCGCCGAAGGCTACCTGTCACGCCACGTGCGGCGAATGACCGGCGAGTACCGCCGCCGCGCCGAGCTGTTGAGCTCGCTGTTCGCGCCGATGCACGATCGGCTGCGCGTCGGCCCGGTGACGGGCGGGATTCATCTCACCGTCATCGGCGCCGAAGATCTCGACGATCTGGGGATCGCGCGCTTCGCGAGAGCGCACGGCGTCGTGCTCAACCCGCTCTCGGCCGATTGCATCGCCCGCACCGATTTGCGCGGCTTTGCGCTGGGCTTCGGCTCTGCGCCGTGCGATGTGATCCCCGACGCATTCGAGCGCTTCCGCGGCATCTTCGACGCCGCGACCTGACGAGCGGTCGCCCGCGTGTCGCGGGTATGAGCGATATCGAAATTGTCGGAAAGGGTAACGTTCCGGTATGCGACGCTTGTCCGCATTCATTCCGGTTCTCTTCACGGCCCTGGCGATGACCATCACCCTCGCGGCAGCTCCGCCCGTCGCGAGCGCGCAAGTCAACCTCACGGTCAGTTTCGGACCGCCCGAGCTTCCCTATTACTCGCAGCCTCCCGCTCCGGCACCGAACTATATCTGGCAACCCGGCTATTGGGCGTACAGCCCGTCGGGCTATTACTGGGTCCCCGGCACGTGGGTGATGCCGCCGCAATCCAATCTGTATTGGACTCCCGGCTACTGGGCGTTCCAAGACGATTCATACGTCTGGAACCCGGGGTATTGGGCGCCGCAGGTCGGCTACTACGGCGGTATCGACTACGGATACGGCTATTACGGCAACGGCTACGTCGGCGGCGATTGGGACCACGACCGCTTCTTCTACAACACGGCCGTGACGAACGTGAACCCGTACGTCGTTCGGAACGTGTTCGTGAACAACACCGTGGTGCGCCGCGATTGGGATCGCGTCGACTACAACGGCGGCCGCGGCGGGATCGACGCGCGTCCGACCGATCGCGACTTTGCCGTCATGCGCGGCCGGCGCATCTTCGCGACGCCCCAGCAGAACGAGCACCTGCGCTACGCGCAGGAGAACCGCGCCAACTATTGGTCCGCCAACGGCGGGCGTCCGCCGGTTGCGGCGGTCGTGCGGCCGTTCAGCCGCGCGAACGCACCGCAGCGCTACGTCAACGCGCGCGAGAACGTCTCGACGTTCAGCCGAGCGCGCGACACGATGCCGGCGGTACGGGCGGCGGCGGTCCGGCCGCAAGGCGTGCAGCACTACGTCGCGGCGCAGCGCGTCGGACCCGAACGCGCAAACGGCGTGCAGCGGAACGCGCACTTCGCTGCCGCGCAGCGCATGAACGGCATGCAGCAGAACCAGCACTTCGCCGCCCCGCAACGTTCGAACGCGATGCCGCAGAGCCAGCGCTTCGCGGCGCCGCAGCGTTCGAACGCCATGCCGCGGAACCAGGGCTTCGCCGCCCCGCAGCGTGCGCAACACTATGCCGCGCCGCAGCACTACACGGCGCCGCAGCGCTACTCCGCTCCGGCCGCGCAGCGCTACACGGCGCCCCAGCGCTATACGGCTCCGGCGGCGCAGCACTATGCGGCCCCGCAGCGCTACGCGGCTCCCGCGCCGCAGCGCTACGCGGCTCCGGCTCCGCAGCGCATGGCCGCCCCGCAGCGCTACGCGGCTCCGGCTCCGCAACGCATGGCCGCTCCGCAACGCATGGCTGCGCCGCAGCCCCAGCGGCAGGCTCCGGCCGCGCCGCCGCAGCACGGCGGCGGCAACAACAACCCGCACCACCCGGGCGGACCGCCGCACTAAGCAGTTCGGTTCCGGCAACGCATGGCGCCCTCGCGGACAACCGCGAGGGCGTCTGCGTCTTCTGCCCTAAGTCCGGCCGGTGATCGTTCACCTCATCGACGGGACGTACGAGCTGTTCCGCCATTTCTACGCGCTGCCGCCGGCGCAAGACGACGAGGGGCGCGAGGTCGCCGCAGTGCGCGGCGTGCTCACGTCGATTCGCGGGATGCTGCGCGAAGGCGCGACCCACGTCGGCGTCGCGACCGACCACGTCATCGAGTCGTTCCGCAACCCGCTGTGGCCCGGCTACAAGACCGGCGAGGGGATCGATCCGGCCCTGTTCTCGCAGTTTCCGCTACTCGAAGCGGCGCTCGTCGAGGCCGGGCTCACCGTGTGGCCGATGATCGAGTTCGAAGCCGACGACGCGCTCGCCGCGGCGGCAGCGCTTGCCGACGCCGATCCCCGCGTCGAACAGGTCGTCATCTGCACGCCCGACAAGGATCTCGCGCAGTGCGTCCGCGGAACGCGCGTCGTGCAGCTTAATCGCCGCACGCGAACCGTGTTCGACGAGGCCGGCGTGATCGCAAAATTCGGCGTCCCGCCGGCGAGCATACCCGATTACCTCGCGCTCGTCGGCGACGCCGCCGACGGATTTCCCGGACTACCGGGCTGGGGCGCAA
The DNA here is from genome assembly GCA_036498305.1 of Candidatus Elarobacter sp. GTDB lineage: Bacteria > Vulcanimicrobiota > Vulcanimicrobiia > Vulcanimicrobiales > Vulcanimicrobiaceae > Vulcanimicrobium. The sequence goes on from DASYFS010000064.1 coordinate 9,608, forward strand.
AATCCGCCGCCGCGGTCCTCGCGCGCTTCCGCCGGCTGGAAGCGATCCCGGCCGACGCCCGCGACTGGGGCGTCGCAATCTCCGGTGCGGCGCGGCTGGCGCAGACGCTCGAGCGGGAACGCGAGCGCGCGATGCTGTTTCGCACGCTCGCGACGTTGCGCACCGACATCCCGCTCTTCGAGGACGTCGAGTCGCTGCGCACGGTTCGGGAGCCGCGCCAGCGTTGAATCTCTCGTTACTTGCACGAGTTCTCCCTATCCGAAGAAGATTCGGGCACCCACACTTGGAGATATGGCGAATTGATGAACCGGAACGCCAGAAAGACAATGCGGACGTCGTGGACGCCACCGTCGTCGGGCACCGCGAGGGCAAACGGCTCAAAGCCGCGTTTCCGGTTTTCGGCGATCGTGATTGGCAGGTCGAAGTCCTTTGGATTCCACGTGCCCACCGCGCCGCCGTATTGTTCGAGATATCGTAGTGGACGTGCGGTAAAGGGTCCTGACGGCGACTTATATTGAGTTCCGTCTAAAACGCTCGCGGCTATCCGCCGCAGCGCCGTTACGTCTGCCTTCGTCCCCGCTTTGCAGTAAGACTCAAAATGGATCGGCCCAGCGGCCACTTTTGCGCATCCACCGAGCGCGAGAAGCGCGAAAGCAATGGCGGCCGTTCGCATCACGAAGTGCGAGTGATGCCGCGACTAGCCGCGCCCGTCAGCGCGTGCGGAAGCCGGTCAGCGCGACCTGGTATGCGTCGGCCGCCTTGTCGTAGCGCACGCTGTAGTTCGCCGGATACGGCCCGTGCTGATGAACGGCCGCGGGCTGCGGAAACGCGCCCTGCTTCCCTTCGTTCTGCAGCAGCCACGCCTTGGTGAACATCACCTCGAAGAACGCCAGCTCGCCGTTCCAGTACCCGATGATCGGCGAGACGCTGAACGTGCCGTGGTTGAATTCCGGCGATGATGCCGGGATGTCGTGCATCCCCATACCGGGAACGTAGCCGGGCGCGAGGATCCCGCCCGGCGGCAGGATCGCCTTCGCCGGCATCACCTTGCCCGCCGGTGCGCCGGGTACGATCGCCATCCGCGTCTTCTCGCTGATGGTGTAGAAGTGAACGTCGAAGTGCGGAACGTCGTAGACGTGCTCCGGCTCGTGTCCGCTCGGATGCCACTGCAGGTTCGCGCTCTTCACCAGCCCGGCGCCGCTCATCGGAAGCACCGCCTCAGCCCGCTTCGCCGGCGTGTCGCGGACGGCGGCGGCCGGGATCGTCAGGCCGATCGCGGTGATCGCGTCGTTCGCATCGCGCTGCACGAACGGCTTCGCGCCCGAATCCGTCCACGGAGCCGGCGCCGACATGTCGAGCGCAGCGCCGGCGGGGACGGCCGCGATGCCAAGAACGACGGAAAACGCACCAACAATAAGGGCAGCAGCACGCACGTAAGCCTCCTCATGCGAAACGGTCGCAGACGACCGCCTCGTTGTACGACGACGGCGAGCCAAAGCCCCTTCAGTTGAAGCCGCTGCACGGCGACGGCAGCGGGTTCGGCACCGGCGTCGTCGTTGGTACGGGAGCGAAGAACAAGTTCTTGAGCGTCTGAACATCGGAGATCGAGAGCGTCGTGAAGCCCTGATATTTCGCCTCCGGCCAGACTTCGATCGCGCGCGCGCCGAGCATCAATCCTTCCGTGATCGTTTCCGGCCAAAGACAGCCCATCGCCTCGGGCGCTTGCGTCTGAAAGTTGATCGGGGCGCCCATCGCGCGGATGTCGGCGTAGATCTGCAGGTCGCTCGTCAGCGGCGCCTGGAGCGCATGGTTGTCGAGCACGCAGCGTGGGCCGGCGGCGGCGCGGCACTGCGCCATCACGCTCTCGGTGAACGCCGTGTCGACGCCGCCGGCGAGCTTGTTGTACGAGTTGACGGTAAAATCTACGTCGGTGTTCGGCCAGGCGGCATAATCGGTCATCGCGCCGGATAAGCAGCTCTGTTGCAGCGCGTCGGTGAGCCCGGCGTTCTTGAGGTTCTGCTTGCTGATCGGACCGCTCGAGGCGACGAACGGCTCGTCGGTCTGTTCGGCGCACGACGTCACCGCGACGGCGGCTACCAGCGGGTTCGGATCGTATCTGGCGGCGACCGCCGCTTGAAACGCGCGCCACGCGTCGATGTAGGGCTGCGTCCAGTAGGGACCCACGGTGAGCGCGCAACTATCGACTTGGCCTTGGCACCCAGCCGGATTGCGATAGATCGTGACCGGTCCGCCCGTCAGCGCCTTCGCCCACGCCGGGGCATTGCTGCCCGCGTACATCCGCAGCTTGACGCGCGCCGGCGCAGCCTGCGTGACCGTCGACGAGGCGTTGTACGCGGCGACGCTCGCCAACGCCGCGTCGACGTACGAGAAGTCAACCGGACCGCCGTGCGCGGGCTGCATCTGCGCCCAGGTTGCGTTGACGACGATCCCGCCGAACAGGCCGGGATATGCGGCGATGTACGATGGATCGAACGTCGGGGTGCCGTTGTCCGCATTGTGCCAGGCGATGTCTTGCATGTCGATCAGCCCGCGCAGCGGCACCTTGGGCGGGGTTAGCGTTACCACCGCAAGCGTGGGAGTCGGGGTCGGGATCGGCGGCGGGGTGACGGTGTGCGACGCGCTCGCGCAGGCGCTCATCAAAAGCACCATCCCGCCCGCGACGAGAGCGCGTGGGTGCATTCGTCGGCGATTCACCGCAGAGGGGCCGATGTCCGGGATTGCGGTTCGGCCGAAGCCGTCGTCGGCCTCGGCTCCCGACCGCCGTCCGCGGTCCGGAGGCGGGGGTCACCGCCCTCGTCTGGGTCGAGGGGCAAGCGGCGCTCGTCGTGGGCCGCCGCGACGGGACGCTCGCCAGGTACCGGTTCTAGCGCTCGTCGAGGTCGCGCGCGACGCCGTACCGGCGCAGCAGCGCGGTGCGCTCGGCGTCGAATCGGGCTCGCAGCTTCTCGGAGGCGATCACCGCCTCGCGGCCGATCCGCTCGCTCCTGAGCGCTTCCTCTGCCTTTTTCGCGACCTTCACAGCCGCCGTCACCGTGGTTTTCGTCTTCATCATCCTTAGGTTACGGATCGACCGGTGGCGGCCTGCGCAGATCCCGCCGTCCAAATCACGGATTCTCGAACGAGCGCTTCGCGGATCTGAAGCGAATCGGCCAACCGACCCTCGTGACGAACGGCGTCAAAGATGAGATGATCCCAGTCAGGAACTCGCATTGGCTCGGCGGGAACCTCGGGGCCTTCCTCGCGTCCGACTCGCCGACGGCGCCGTACTAAGGGCGCTCGCGGAGTCCGACGCTCCACGATAGGAGATGGCCATGAGCTTCGTTACTTCGAACGACGGGACGGAGATTTTCTACAAGGACTGGGGTTCAGGTACTCCGATCGTGTTCAGTCACGGATGGCCGCTGTCATCCGACGACTGGGACGGGCAGATGATGTTCTTCGTGCTGCGCGGGTTTCGTGTCGTCGCCCATGACCGTCGCGGCCACGGCCGATCGACGCAGGTCGGCGGAGGTCACGACATGGATCATTACGCCGACGACCTCGCCGCAGTCACCACGAAGCTCGATCTTCGGAACGCGATCCACGTCGGCCATTCGACCGGAGGCGGGGAGGTTGCGCATTACATCGCGCGGCACGGCGAAAGCCGCGTCGCCGCAGCCGTCCTGATCAGCTCCGTCCCACCGCTCATGCTGCAAACGCCGGCGAATCCCGGCGGCCTGCCGAAGTCGGTATTCGACGGCATTCAGGAGCAGGTCGCCACCAATCGGGCGCAGTTCTTTCGCGACTTTGCCGCCGGGCCGTTCTTCGGGTACAACCGTCCCGGAGCGAAGCCGCTGGAAGGCGTCATCGAGAACTGGTGGCGTCAGGGCATGATGGGCGGGGCGAAGGCGCATTACGACGGCGTCGTAGCCTTCTCGCAGACCGACTTCACCGAAGACCTGAAGAAGATCACCGTTCCCGTGCTGGTCATGCACGGCGACGACGACCAGGTCGTCCCCTATGCCGACTCCGGCCCGTTGACCGCGAAACTCGTCAAGAACGGGACGCTAAAGACGTATAAGGGGTATCCGCACGGGATGCCGACGACGAACCGCGACGTGATCAACGCCGACCTGCTCGCCTTCATCGAGCGTTTGCCGCGCTCTTCTTGACATCGTAGCTCGACCGATCTGTCAGGATCGCGCTTGCGATAACGTGAAACAGCCGATCGGCCCGTGGTGCGAACGCGGGTTGGTCGACGAGCCAGCCGAGTGCCGACGTCAGCGCGAACAGGTCTTCCCCGTCCATATCGGCGCGCGCCGTCCCCTCGGCCTGGGCACGGAGCAGTAGTCGCGCACCCGCGGAGTGCACCGCCGCGCACGAAGCGTACAGCGCGGACTCCGGGTCCGCGTGGGCGCTCGCCATCAACGCGACGACGCCGCTATAGCTGTGAACGAATGCCAGCATCTCGCGAAACCAGGAGACGAGCGCTTCGTCAGGTCGATGCGAAGTTTCGAGCTCGTCGGCCTTCTGTGTCAGCGCGTCCAGATTCTTGCGGAGCAACGCTTCGAACAACGCTTCTCGCGTCGGGAAATGGCGAAACAGCGTAGCCAATCCGACGTCGGCCCGGCGCGCGATATCTCGCATGGACGCATCGGCACCGTGCTCGCTGACGACGTCGCGCGCGACCGCGAGGAGATGGCTGTAATTTTTTCTGGCGTCGGCTCGCATGGGCTGCCTTGACAAACGGATCAGTGATCCGTATGATGCACTCGGTATCTGGATCAGTGATCCACAAGATACCGCGCTTTCACGCAAATTGCAACCGAGGCGCTATCCGACACCAGGTAAGGAAAAGTCATGGGGAAGCTTGAGGGTAAGGTCGCGGTGATCACGGGTGGATCGAGCGGCATGGCGCTGGCGAGCGCAAAGCGGTTCGTTGAGGAAGGCGCCTACGTGTTCATTACCGGCCGGAGGCAAGAGACGCTCGATGAGGCGGTCAAACTGATCGGCCGGAACGTGACCGCCGTGCGCGGCGACGCGTCCAATCTCGACGACCTCGACCGCCTGTTCGATACGGTCAAGCGGGAAAAGGGCACGATCGACGTCCTCTTCGCGAGCGCCGGCGGCGGCGAAGCCCTCAACTTGGGCGAGATTACCGAGGAGCACTTCGACGCGGCCTTCGGCCTCAATACGCGCGGCACGCTGTTTACGGTTCAAAAGGCGCTCCCGCTGTTCAACGACGGCGGATCGATCTTCATGACCGGGTCAGTAGCTTCCGTAAAAGGCTTTCCTGGTTTCAGCGTTTATTCTGCCAGCAAGGCGGCGTTGCGCGCATTCGCACGCGCCTGGCTCAACGAACTGAAGGGCAGAAATATCCGGGTGAACGTGCTCAGCCCGGGGCCGATCGCCACACCGACGCAGGACCAAGTTCTCGACGAGGAGGCGAAGCGGATGTTCGAATCCGCGATCCCGCGCGGAAAGATGGGTCGTACCGAGGAAATTGCAACGGTCGCGCTGTTTCTTGCTTCGGGCGATTCCAGCTTCGTAAACGGCGTCGAGCTGTCTGTCGACGGCGGTCTCTCGGCCATCTGAAAGGCTCAACGATATAATGCGCGTTCCGCTCGGCCCCGTTTCACACTTCAGTATTGCCGTCGACGATCCGGCCGCCAGTGCGGCGTGGTGGATCTCGAATTTCGATCTCGACGAATGGTCGCGCTCCGATGGAAGCGTCCTGCTCGGAAACGATGCGATCATGCTCGGGCTCTTCAAGGGAAGCCGGGCACCCGGGGTCCTTGACCACTTGGGATTCCGCACGAGTGGCGTCGATGCGCTCGTCGCCGCACGCGACGTACTTCGCGCCAACGGCGTCGATCTCGAAGATCCGGGCGACGAGATCGGGCCGGTTGCGCCAGGCTCCGCGAGCGTCGGCTTATGGTTTCACGACCCAGACGGTTATCGTTGGGAACTCTACGTCGAAGGCCCCGAAGCGTAATCGCGCCTCTCAGGCTGCCTGCGCCCGCTCGAGGAGCGCCATCAGGTCTCGAACCTGGATGTTTTCGATCGAACGCACGGCATCTTTAATTTCGCCGGCCAAGCCCTGATCGATCCGACCCGCAACGAGCGCGTCGAACTTTCCGACCGCCTCCGCCCACGTGAACGGATTGGAAGCGAGTCCCGGGAAATCTTGAACCTCGTGAGCGATCACGTTCCCGTCGCGTAGCCGGACGGTGATTCTCGCAGGCATCTTCGCCGGATAAACCTTGGTGTATTCCTGGTTAGGACGGACCGAAACCACCTTGAGCAACGCCTGCACGTCGGGCTTGCTGATGCGTTCCGGCGCAAATTGCGCCGGCATGACGTTACCGTCAATCAGGGCCACTGCCAGCAGGTACGGCAGGCTGTGGTCCGCCTGCTCTTTCGTGCGGATGACCTTATCGGTGCCGTACAAGCCGCCCCCGGCAAAGTCGTACGCGAGTTGGATTACCTCTGCGTCGATCGACACCACATTTCCGGGATCGATCTTGTGCTCGCCGGCAAGTTCGACCATGCAATGAACGGCGGACTGGGTGTGGATCATCGAGTTGTACTTCTTGATCGTGCTTTCCACAACGCCGTCGTAGCCCTGCGTGTCCCAGTCGATGTCGATCTTCATCCGCAGGAGGTGGTCGATGCCCATCGGCCCCTCGATGACTTGCAGTGGCCCCAAGACGCCGCGACGCGCCAGGAAGAGCGTATTCATTGCACCGAGCGCTGACTGCGCCGAAGCAAGCCCTTTCCACTGGGAGAGCGGCTTCGCGCGAACAACGGCAAAGGACGCATCGCTGACCGCCGCCATCGCGATGGCATTGGCGATCTGTTCTTGAGTCAGTCCCAGCAGACGACCAGCGGCAGCGTTGAGCGAGAACGCCAGCTGCGTCGTGTGATCGAATCCGGTGGTCATGAAATTCGCATGATCGACGAACCGAGATTGGACGGTGTAGCCTACCGCAACGCCGAGCATGAGGTCGCGGCCGCCCGCTCCCACGTAGTCGGCGATGGTCAGCGCCACACCGAAATTGTCTGCCGTATGGCACGTTTCAGTCGGCGCTAGAAAGTTGTCCATGAAATCGACGTAGCGGACGAGCGCGGTGTGCCAGAACCCCGCGTAGATCGGATTCGCTTTGCCGCCGCCGATGAGCGCACACGGGCCGCTGTCCCCAAAATCCCCGACCTGATCGCGACAGGCACGCACCGGACCGGAGCCGAGGGCCGCGATGCAGCATCCGAGCGAGTCCAGGATATGAATCGGCAATTGCTCGCGCGATTGAGCCGAAAGATCGGCAAAAGAGGCGCGGTGCGAATATTTGGCCAGAGCTTCAACTTGGGTCATGGCTTAGGTCCTTGTTAGGGCGAAGAACATGCCGATCGTGATGGGCGATCCGATCAAGCTGAAAAATATCGCTGAAGCGGCCTCGGCTTGTGCGACGCGATATTGCAAGGCGAGTATGATCACGAGCGCGAGAGCCGGAATGGCCGTTGTCAGCACCGCTTCGCTGCCTATCGGGCCGGGATAGCCTAGCCATAGCACTCCTCCGAAGACCGCCGCCGGCTGTACCACGTTTTTGAGCAATACCAGGACCACGACGTACCGGTTGAGCTTGAGTTTGCTAGCCGAGAGAACGATTCCGGAGGCGAACAGGGCGACACCGCCCGATGCATTTCCCAGCAACGACAACGAGTTGACGGCGATTCGAGGAATGTGGACACCACCCAAGACAATAACGAAGGCGAGAACGGGTGCCCAAACGATCGGCTCTTTGACGGTTTCTCCGACTTTGGCCGCGATGATCGAGCGGTGTGGGGCGTGAGCTGACGCCAAGCGCCCCTGATCGAGTGCCAGCAGGAGGATCGTGACGGGAACCACCGTCAGGTTGATGATGAGACCCGCTACCGCAATCGGAATAGCGCTGATCCCACCGAAGAGATCGCCTAGGACGGTGGGACCCACAAAAGGAACCGCCGGAGCGGAAGCGGTCAGCGCCGCTAGTGCGCTGATGCTCGTCTGCTGGTGAAACACAACACGCGCGAGCAGAAACACGAGGACGTAGAAGCCTACGATGGCGACGCCCAACGCCACAACCAGGGGCGTGTCCTCAAGCAGCGCCGCGCGCGAAGTCGTAACCGTCCCGGCAAAGAGAGCCAGCGGCACGGCGTAGAGCATCACCATCCGATTCAGGGTCGCGGCATCCTTCGGCTGAAAATCGTGTCGCCGCGATGCCACGAATCCCAAGAGAAATGTGACAACGATGGGGAGTACCGCAGCCAGAACGATGGTTACCACGTTCTCAGATGGGCGAAGTGCGGCTTCCGATTTTGTCGGTCGTTTCCAGCGGGACTCGGCACCCATTCAAGAACCGACTGAGGAGATTGAACCAAGCGATGAGGAGCACGAACTTGCGGCAGACCGTCTCGTCATATCTGGCCAGCATCTCGGTCAAGGTATCGTCGGTCAGCGTGGCCGTCAGCGAGAGCTCGTCGGTCGCTTTACACAACAGGACGTAATCCGGGTTGATCCCGTGAACGGGCCCGTTTTGAGCAGCCGCTGCGATTTCCGCGTTTGAAAGGCCGGCGTTGGCAGCCATTTGCCTGTTGGCTTGCGCCTCATACGGAACGTTCAATATCGACGCGGATCGCAAGATGATCATCTCTCGTGCCTTTGGATCGATGCCTCTGGCTCGAAAGAGGGCATTCACCAGCCCAATCGTCGCCTTGTAGAGGTCATCCGTACCCGCGAACATCTTGATGACGTTGAGGACTCTCTCGGGGTTGTAGTCGTCGCCGATGACGTGCGAGAGTACATCGTCCGACGGCATCGGAATCGAGACGTTCATGTTCTTATCGTGCTCCCTCGAATTCGCTGTTCGCAGAGACTAGCACGGGTCACGCATCAAACGGATGCGCCGATATTTCGGAACTTCTAGCCGAGGCTCAGAGCCTCGTCGGCTGCTCGATCAAGATCAAGCAGCGCGCCGTCGGCGGCCAGCGACTCGATCGTCTCTTTGGAAAGCTGATCACGCAAGGAGGCTGCGAGAATATCGTAGCCGGCGCGTTGGTAATGCGAGCGAACGCGCTGCACCTCCGGAAACTTCGCGTTCACGAATCCGAGCAGGCGTGCGGCACCGCGCGGCCGGCCCCGAAGCGCTGCGACGGTGGCGAGATGCTGAATCGGTCCCAATGTATCCCGCGGCTCGTCGAAGCGGCCCAGTTGGAGCGCGGTGCGGGCGGCGGCCTCTGCGGCGTCGATTTTGCCGAGAACGAGACGCGTCGCGGCCAGTTCGTCTAGTCCGATTACGGTGACGATCGCCAGCGTCGTGCCATTCTCGAGCAGCTCTTCGGCATTTTGAACGTTTCCGTCCACAAACTCAAGGTAGGCCTGCGATCGGAGCCGCGTCGTTGCGTCTTTCTCGCCGATGGTGTCCTTCAGCGCGATGCTCTTCGCTAAGTCAATGCGCGCCTCGTCAAAGCGCCCGGCGTAGCATCGCATCAAACAGCGCAGTTGGAGGAGAGCAATGTACGCCCCAGAGCGTTGCCACCCCAGGTCGTCGGCGAGCTCAAAGACCCGAGCGATTGATTTCTCTCCCTCTACGAACGCCCCCGACTGGGCCAACTCGTTGGATATGCTCCAGTATACGTCGAGGAGCGCTCGCCGATCGCCGATGCGTTCCAAGACGGGAATCGCCTGTCTTGCGGCCGGGAGTCGCTCGGGACCGGTCAGTAATTGAATGTGGGCGCTCATCAAGCGGATCGCCACGTCGGGATGACGTTCCGCGTCGACCCGTTTAACAGCTGCTTCTACCCACCGCCGGCACTCACG
>DASYFS010000065.1:0-10197 GCA_036498305.1 Candidatus Elarobacter sp.
GTGACGACGACGCCGGACTTCGGCGGCCGGTCGTTCGGGACGAACGTCGTCGAAGCCGCGCTCGTCGCGCTGCTCGGGAAGAAGTGGGCCGACGTCACCGAGGACGACTATCGCGAGCTGTTGCGTGAGCTCGACTTGAAGCCGCGCGTGATCGAGTTCCAGGCCGCGTAGCTCCGTTGTCGCTCGTCCGAGAACTCTTCGCGCGCCAGGCGCACGATCGCGAACGCCTGCCCGACGAAGGCGTCCCCTTGCGTCGCGTGCTCGGAGTGAAGGCGCTCATCGCCGTCGGCCTCGGAACGATGCTGGGCGGGATCTTCACGACCGTCGGCGCCGGCGCGCACGCGTCGGGGCCGGCCGTCATCGCCGCGTTCGGGCTCTCGGGGCTGACGTGTCTCTTCGTCGCGCTCTGTTACGCCGAGCTCGCGTCGATGGTGCCGGTCGCCGGAAGCGCATACACCTATGCGTACGCGGCGCTCGGCGAGGTCGTCGCGTGGGTCATCGGCTGGGACCTCATCCTTGAATACGGCATCAGCGTCGCGCCGCTGGCAGCGACGTTCTCCGGCGCGCTGCAGCAGCTGCTGGGCCGAGTCGGGATCGCGCTCCCGACGTGGGCGCAGACCGCGAACGTCGTGGTCAAGCATGGCGGCCTCGATCTCGCGCATACGCAGGTCGACGTCCTCGCGTTCCTGACGATCCTCGCGCTCTCGGTGGTCCTCTCGATCGGGATCCGCGAGTCGTCGGCGACCAACGTGATCCTCGTCGTCGTGCAGCTCGTCGCGCTGGTGGCGTTCACGCTCGGCGTCGCGGGCGCCGTCCATCCGCAGTTGTATCATCCGTTCGCGCCGTCCGGCCTCGGCGGGATCGTCGCGGGTGCGGCGGCGGTGTTCTTCGCGTACATCGGTTTCGACACCGTCACGGTTGCGAGCGAAGAGGCCGTGAACCCGAAACGCGACGTTCCGCGCGCGATCATCGGCTCGCTGATCATCGGCGGCGTGCTTTTCACCGTCGTTGCCGCCGTCGCCGTCGGCGTCGTCGCCTGGGACAAGATCGACACGAACTCCGGTCTGCTCGACGCGGTGATCCATGCGGGCAACAACCCGCTGCTCTTTGCGATCGTGCTGATCGGAACGGTGACGGGGACCAGCGCGTCGATGCTGATCTCGCTGCTCGGGCAGATCCGCATCTTCTACGTGATGTCGCGCGACCGGCTGCTGCCGCCGGCGTTCGGCGCGGTAAACGCGCGCACTCGGACGCCGCTGCTGATGACGATGACGACCGGGACCGTCGTCGCGATCCTCGCGCTCGGCGTTCCGCTCACGACGCTGCTCGAGTTCGTGAACATCGGCACACTCTCGGCGTTCGTGATCGTCTGCGCGGGCGTGATGGCGCTGCGGTTCACGCACCCCGACGTCGAGCGGCCGTTTCGCGTTCCGTTCGGGCCGATCGTCGTCCCCGCGATCGGGATCGTGCTCTGCGTGTGGTTGACGGTCGGCGGTCTGGGGCCGCCGACGTGGGCGCGGTTCGGGATTTGGTTTCTCGTGGGTCTGCTGATCTACGCGCTCTACGGGTATCGCCACTCGCTGCTGCGGACGCGGTGAGCGCAGCCTCGCACCGGCTGCGCCGCGTCCTCGGCCTGCGCGACCTGATCGTCGTCGCGGCCGCGGCGATGGGGCCGGCGTTCTCGCTCGCGACCACGATGGCGGCGATGATCGCTGCCGCGGGGCGGTGGACGTGGCTCGCGCTCGTGATCGTGACCGTGCTGATGGCGATGGTCGCGATCGGCTACCGCCGGCTCGGCGAGAAGATCGGCGACGCGGGATCGTCGTACACGTGGATTCGCGCGGCGTTCGGACCGGAGGCCGGCGCGTACGGCGCGTGGGTGCTGCTGGTCGCGAACTTCTTCGCGCTTGCGGCGACGGCGATTCCGGCCGCGACCTACACGCTCGATCTCGTCGCACCGGCGCTCGCCGCGAGCCCGCTCGCCGTCGCGATCGTCGCGTCGTTGTGGACGCTGGCGAGCGCGGTCGTCCTGTGGATCGGGCTGCGTCCGACGGCAACGCTCGCGTTCGGGCTGCTCGCCGCCGAGATCGTCATTCTGGCGGCGGCGGCGTTTGTCTCGAGCGCGCACCCGCGGCCCGACGCGGTCGCGTTCACCAACCTCCCGCTGCAGTGGACGGGGCTGCTGGGCGCGATCATCGTCGGCATCTGGATGATCGACGGCTGGGAAGTCTCGGCGTCGACCGCCGAGGAGGCGCAGGGAACGCCGTCGAGCCCCGGGATCGGCGGCCTGGCGGGGTTAGCGCTGACGGCCGTCGTCCTCATTGCGGCGGTCCTCGCCTTCGCGCGCATCGGATCCGCGGCCGGTTTCGACGCGCACCAGTCGGACGCGCTGGCGTATGTCGGCGGACTCCTCGGCGGCCGTTGGCCGCTGCTGCTCGGCGTCACCGTGCTGGTCTCGCTGGCCGCCTCGCTGCAGACGACCCTCGTCTATCTGAGCCGCAGCGTCCTGGCGATGGGCCGCGACCGCGTCCTCCCCGGAGCGCTCGGGCGGCTCGACCAGCGCGAAGAGCCCGCCGCGGCGATCGTCCTTATTACAGTCCTCTCCGTCGTATTCTGCCTGGCCGCGGAGTTCGTCCCGAACGTGGCCGACGCGTTCGCGGTCGCTCTCCAGGGGACGTCCTGGTTCCTCGGCGTCCTGTTCGCGATGTCGGCCGCGGCGGCGGTCCAACTCTTCTGGGACGACCCGGCGCGGCGCTGGAGCGGGGTCATCGTTCCCGGGTTGGCGGCCGCCGGCTTGGCGGCTGTCCTGGCTGTGGGTTTGATGAACGAGCCCTTCGCGCCCAGGGTTTTTATCGGAGTCTCTGCAATCATCGGGCTTCCCCTGGCGATCTGGAGGGGGCGGACGGCTCGCCGGCTGCCGAAAACCAGAGAAAGTTCTATTCTCGGGAGTCGCTTTTGAACGACAAAGAAATCGTTTTGACCCGCGATGGGCTCAAAAAGCTCGAAGACGAGCTTGATGACCTCAAGACCGTGCATCGGCGCGAGGTCAACGAGCGCATCCGTCAAGCCAAAGAGTTCGGCGACATCTCGGAAAATGCGGAATACGAGGACGCGAAGCAGGAGCAAGCGTTCGTCGAAGGCCGCATCCTTCGCCTCGAGTCGATGATCCGCAACGCGCGCGTCATCGACGCGAGCGACTACGTCGCCGACGAGGTCCACCTCGGCGCGACGATCCGGGTCGTCGAGACCAGCAGCAAGACGGCGCACGAGTTCACCATCGTCGGGTCGGCCGAGGCCGATCCGAAGAACGCGCGGCTCTCGAACGAGTCGCCGCTCGGGCGCGCGCTCATGGGCCGCAAGAAGGGCGAGACGGTCGACGTCACCACGCCGCGCGGCCAGATGAAGTACAAGATCGAGTCGATCAACAAAGACCCGAAGAAGACCAAGAAGGCCTCGTAACGGCATGGCCGATCTCGTTGCGGCACGGCGTGCCAGACTCGCCGCGCTGCGCGAGCGCGGCGTCGATCCGTTCCACGCCACGCGGTACGACGTCACCGCGCACGCGGCCGACCTCGCCGCGAAGTACAACGGCCTTGAAGAGCAGGGACGCGCCGAAGGCGAGACGTGGCAGCTCGCCGGCCGCGTCATGTCCGCGCGCGGCCAGGGCAAGGTCATCTTCTTCGACCTGCACGACCGCACCGGGCGCTTCCAGCTCTTCGTCCGCGCCAACGACGTCGGCGACGAGCAGTTCGCGATCGCAAAGGAGATCGAGCGCGGCGACATCATGGGCGCGAGCGGGTTCGTCTTTCGCACGAAGAGCGGCGAGCTCTCGCTCTACGTGCGGTCGTTCGAGATCCTCGGGAAATCGCTGCAGCCGCTGCCGGATAAGTGGCACGGGCTGCAGGACGTCGAGAAGCGCTACCGGCGGCGCTACGTCGACCTGATCGTCAACCCGCCGGTCCGCGAGACGATGATCGCCCGCTCGCGGATCGTCGCCGAGATGAGGCGCTTCATCGACGGGCAAGGCTTCTTCGAGGTCGAGACGCCGACGCTGCTGACGATCGCCGGCGGCGCTACCGCGCGTCCGTTCCTCACGCATTCCAACGCCCTCGACATCCCGCTCTCGCTGCGGATCGCGACCGAGCTGTACCTCAAGCGCCTAATTGTCGGCGGGATGGAGCGCGTCTACGAGATCGGGCGCATCTGGCGCAACGAGGGGATCGACCGCACCCACAACCCCGAGTTCACGATGCTGGAGCTCTACGCGGCGTTCTGGGACGTCGAGGACATGATGCGCTTCAACGAAGAGCTCATGGAGCATCTTGCGCGCACGGTCCACGGCACGGAGACCGTCGTCTACGGCGAGGACACCGTCTCGTTCAAGACGCCGTTCCGCCGCATCGGCTATCTCGAGGCGTTCAAGGAGTACGGTGGGATCGAGCGCGAGCAGCTGCTCAACCCCGACGGCGCGTTCCAACTGCTGCGCGACTTCGGGATCCCCGAGTCGCCGACGCACGCGCACGCGCTCGACAAGCTGTTCGAACGCATCGTCGAGCCGCACCTCATCCAGCCGACGTTCGTCTACGGTTACCCCGTCGTGCTCTCGCCGCTGGCGAAGCGGATGCGGGACGATCCCGTGCTGACCGAGCGCTACGAGCTGTTCGCAGCGCACATGGAGCTTGCGAACGCGTTCACGGAGCTCAACGATCCCGACGATCAGCGTCGCCGCTTCGAGCTGCAGATCGCCGAGAAAGAAGCCGGCGATGAGGAAGTGCCGCCGCCCGACTGGGACTTCGTCCGCGCGCTCGAGTACGGGATGCCGCCGACCGCCGGGATCGGGATCGGCGTCGACCGCCTCGTGATGATGCTGACGAACAACGAGTCGATCCGCGACATCCTGCTGTTTCCGCTGCAGCGTCCGCTGCCGCCGGAGGAAGCCGATGGAGAGGACGACGACGCCGTCGAGTGACGCATTCCTCGAAACCGCGCGGCTCATTCTTCGGGATAAGCGTCCCGGCGACCTGAGCTTCCTCGCCGGCCTCAGCGCCGATCCGCGGGTCATGCGCTACATCGGCGATGGCCGCACGTATGCGCACGACGAGATCGAGGCGCGGCTCGCGCTCGTTCTCGAGATCGAACGTCGCCCGGGGCACGAGCCCTGGAACGGCTTCAAGATCATCGAACGCAAAGACGACGGCGCGCGCGTCGGCCAGGCCGGGATGCTGCGCTGTGAGATCGATGGGAAACCGCAGGTCGAGATCGGCTGGTGGCTCGCGCCGGAATGGTGGGGCCACGGCTATGCGACCGAAGCGGCGCTCGCCTTACGTGACTACGCCTTTGCCGTTGCGGGGATCGCCGAGCTGAAGGTCGTGCTGCAGGCGGAGAACCGCCGCTCGGTGGCAGTCGCGGAACGCATCGGCGGCGTCGACGCGCGGCTTGCGATCTATCGCGATCAGCGGGTCACGTGCTACACCGTTCGGCCGCCTGCAACCACGGCGGCCGCGCCGTAGTCGAGACGAGCGTATGCTGAAGCTTGATCTTACGACCGGTTACCCGCGCTCGGTGCGCGACCAGCTCTTCGGCGTCGTCCAACTGCCGCGCGCGATCGACAAGGGTATCGCGACGGCGAACGGGACGAACGGAGAGTACAACTTCGACTGCCCGATGGACAACGGAGTCTTTTCGTTCCTGGGCGTCGACGGCAAGCAACTGCTCGAGGTCATCAAGAAGGCGGCAAGCGAAGACGAGATCGTCGCCTACCTCAAGCCGTTCGCCGACAAGAAGAGCGACGCCGACAAGCAGGCGTTCAACGAAGAGTTCCTTTCGCACGGCCCCGAGGCCGGCAGCGACGGCGAGAAGTACTTCCTTGGCCTGCGCAACGACGTAGCACCCGATCGCACGGATGTCACGACGTGGCCCGACCTGCTCGATCTCGACGAGAAGCGTCCGGTCCCGCAGCGCGTGCCTGCCTGATCCAATTAAACTCTAACGCGCCCACGCGAGGCCGCTTTCGAGCGGCCTCGCTGCATTTGACGAGGAAAAATCACGTCGTTCCGTCGCGCAATGTCGGAAACTGGCAGCCTGCTGAGGACGACCGAGCGGATGGAACGAGACGATGTCCCAGGGAGGGCGTTTCTGGGAAGCCATGTACCCGCAACTCCTGGGCGACGCGGCGGGCGAGCTCTTCGCGCTTCCCTTTACCATGCCGCTTCTTAACGCGGTGCTCGAACATGATTTCGAGACGCACCGCCATCTGCTCGGGTCCGCCATTTTGGCGACGCGGGTTGCAATCACCGCCGGTCTCGATCGCGATGAAGCGGCGGCACTCGGACAGTCCGCACTCTTCCACGACATCGGAAAACTCGCCGTCGAGCAGACTGTGCTCACCGCTGCGCGCCCGCTCACCGAGCGCGAGTGGGAGCAGATGAAAAGCCACGCCGAGCTCGGCGAGAAGATGCTGCGCGCGCACGGCGCTCCGGAGATCGCGCGCATCGTGCGGTGGCATCACGAGCGGATCGACGGCTCCGGATATCCGGACGGTCTGCGCGGCCTCGCGATCCCGTGGGAGACGCGGCTGCTCTCCGTCGCCGACGCCTACGATTGCCTGCGCGCGGGACGCGCGTACGCGCGGCCGGTCTCGCACGAAGCGGCCCTCGACCGGCTCTCGAACGCGCGTCATCTCTACGACCTCGAGGCCGTCGCCGCGCTGATCGCGACCTTCGACGAACCGGAGGCGCCGGAGCTTCGACCGTGAAGATCAGCGGGTGCCGACGTATCGTCTGGTCGTCGAGTACGACGGCTCCGCGTACCACGGTCTGCAGTATCAGCCCGCGCCGCTTCGCACGATCGCCGGTGAGCTCGAAGCGGCGCTGAGCCGCATCTTCCGCGAGCCGGTGAAGATCACCGCCGCGGGACGCACCGACGCCGGCGTGCACGCGACGGCGCAAGTGATCTCGTTTCGCGCCGAACGCGACTTCCCGGCGGAGCGGCTCGCGCTCGCGGTCAACGGCAACACGCCGCCGGACCTCAGGGTCGTCGACGTCGCGCAGGTCGCCGATGCGTTCTCAGCGCGGTTCGACGCGCTCGAACGCAGCTACGACTACCTGATCCTCAACACGCGCTTCCCCTCAGCGCTGTGGCGTGAGCGCGCCTGGTTCGTGATTCCGCCGCTCGACGACGTGCGGCTCGCCGAAGCGGCGCGGCCTCTGATCGGGCAGCACGACTTCGTGTCGTTCTGCGGCGAGCTGCCGGAGCGCGGCGGCACCGAACGAACGCTGAACGCGATCGACGTCGAGCGACGCGGCGAGCACGTCAGGCTGACCGTGCGCGGCCGCGGCTTTCTCCATCACATGGTGCGCGTGATCGTCGGAACGCTCGTCGATTCGGCGACGACGCACGCCGTCGGTTTCGCCGCCGAAGCGCTCGCAGCGCGCGACCGGCGTGCCGCCGGCACCACGGCGCCGGCGCACGGGCTCTACCTCACCGGGGTGCGCTACCCCGACTTCGCGGTATCGCGCCCCGTCAGCCTCGCGCCCTAAGAGGCGAGGCGCGCCAAGTCTTTGCCGTTGCCGAGCGCCGCGGAATTCGCGACCGAGGCGACACGCTCGCGCAGCACGTGCGCGATCCCGTCGACGTCGGCCGTCGCGTCACGCGACGACTCGCCCGCCGCTGCGAGCCGGTTCGCCGCCTCGGTGATGCGGTCGTAGGCGGCCTTCTGCCGCGCGACCGCGGCGTGGACGGTGTCGGTGAGACGCTGCATCTGCGCGATCGTCGCGATGATCTGCTGGTTCGAGGTGTCCTGCTCGTCGAGCGAGCGCGCCGCTTCGCGCATCAGCAGGTTCATCTGCTCGACGGAGTTCACGATCGCCGACGAGCCGGCGGCCTGTTCGCGCGCGGCGGTCGAGATCTGCTCGATCAGCCGGTTCGCTTCTCCCACGGAGCTCGAGATGTCGGCGATCGCGCGGCCCGCGACGTCGGCCATCTGCAGTCCGCTCTCCGCCTTCGTCCCCGAGGCGGTCGTCGACTTGACGACCTCGGCGGTCTTCGCTTGGATGTCTTTGATCAGGATCCCGATCTCGCGCGTCGACTGCGCCGAGTTCTCGGCGAGCTTGCGCACCTCGTCGGCGACGACCGCGAAGCCGCGGCCGTGCTCGCCGGCGCGTGCCGCTTCGATCGCGGCGTTGAGCGCGAGCAGGTTCGTCTGATCGGCGATCGTGTCGATCACCTCGACGATGTCGCCGATGCGGACCGACGCCGCGCCCAGCTCCTGCATCTTGGCGGAGACGCTGCCGATGTCGTTGGCGATCTCGCGCGTCGACTGCACGAGCCGCTCGACCGCAATGCCGCCGTCCTTCGCTTTACGGTCGGCTTCGAGCGACAGCGTCGAGGCTTCGCGGGCGCTGCCGGCGACCTGGTTGATCGAGACGGCGAGCTCCCCGATCGCGGAGCTGACGGCGTTCACCGTGTCGGCGAGGCCGCCGATGTTTCCGGCGACGGTGCGGATCGACGAAACGGTCTCTTCGATCGCGGCCGACGAGTCACCGACGCCGCGCGCCAGCTCCGTTACGGCCGAGTTGGCGGTCCCCAGGTGCTGCCCGGCGTCGCCCGCGGCACCTCGCGTCTCGCCGACCGCGCTGTCCTGCGCGCGCATCGCCGCGGCGACCCGCTGCTGGCGCTCGACGATCTCGTCGACGGCCGGACCCAGGGCGGCGACCGCCTGGACGGCTCGCTTTGCGCCGACCATCGAAGCGACCGCCTCTTCGAGCGAGCCGGCGCCGGCGATTTCGAGGGCGCCGAGCAGGGTGGCCCGCTGGGCGGCTGCCTCACCTCGGGTCCGGCGCACCGTAGCGACGGCGTAGAGGAAGGCCAGGGCCGCCACGACGGCAGCTGCGATCAGGGAGAGATCCAACGCGGAGGGCGTCACCGGTGGGCTCCTTCGAGCTAAAACGAAGCGCTACGTCGTATCGTATCGGTCGGGGAACGCCCCTTTCCGCACCGGCCGCGCCGGACCTCGGGCGCTCGCTTGGATCGCCCGAAGGGGCCCGAATCGGTTGACTTCCGGGGCCCCCGAACCGTATACTTCTCAGGTTGCCGTGGCCTGTCCGCGGCGTTTCTCGCTATCCCCGACGGACCCCATGCGTACATATCAGCAAAAAACGGCCGAGACGAAGCACGACTGGTACATCGTCGACGCGACCGGGCAGCGGCTCGGGACCCTCGCGGTGCGGATCGCGCGCGCCCTTTCGGGCCGCACGAAGCCGACCTGGACGCCGCACATCGATGACGGCGACCACGTGATCGTGCTCAACGCCGACAAGGTGGAACTCGCCCCGCGCAAGTGGACGCAGAAGGTCTACCATCGGCACTCGGGCTTTCCGGGCGGCCTGCGCACGGAGACCGCGCAGCAGGTCCGTGAGAAGTACCCGGAGCGCCTGATCGAGCGCGCCGTCCGCGGGATGCTCGCGACCAACCGCATGCGCGATCATCAGTTGCGCCGCCTCAACGTCTACGTCGGGTCGGACCACCCGCACGCCGCTCAGAAGCCGGAGCCCCTCACCTGATGCAGACCTCGGACAACTTCCACGGGACGGGCCGCCGCAAGCGCGGGATCGCGCGTGTCCGCCTGAGCCTCGGCCAGGGCGTCATCACGATCAACAAGCGCGCGTACGAAGAGTACTTCCCGCGCCCGTCGCTGCAGCAGATCGTCCGCCAGCCGCTCGACGTGACGCAGTCGCTGTCGCGGTTCAACGTCGACGTGAAGTGCGAAGGCGGCGGGGTCTCGGGGCAGGCCGGAGCCGTGCGCCACGGCATCGCGCGTGCGCTGCTGGAGATGGACGAGTCGCTCCGCGAGCCGCTGCGCCGCAACGGGCTGCTGACGCGCGACCCGCGTGAAAAAGAATCGAAGAAGTACGGCCGCAAGAAGGCGCGCAAGCGCTTCCAGTTCTCGAAGCGCTAAACCGCGACTTCGAAGTGATAAGAGCCCTCGCATCTACGGTGCGGGGGCTTTTTTTACGTCATCCCGAGCTTGTCGAGGGACCCTCGTCGTCGTGCGAGCGAAGCCGAGCACGACCCCTCATCTCGGAGGCCACGATGCGGGGTCATCCTTCGACTCCGCTCAGGATGACGACGAGGGTCCCTCGACAAGCTCGGGATGACGGAGGGTATGGTGTGACGATGAAGGTTCCCGTACGGCGGCTG
>DASYFS010000066.1:0-3293 GCA_036498305.1 Candidatus Elarobacter sp.
CGAACGCGACCATCGAGAGCGCGGCGACGACGATCGAGCCTCGCGTCGCGTCCGGCCGGCGGTTCGGACCCATGCGCCAGGTGATCGCCCATCCGATCGTGCCGTCGGCGAGGCCGGCGATCGCGCCGGCGATCCCGGCCAGGCGAATGTCCAGCAGAACGTACATCGCGACAAAGCCGAAGACGATGTAGCAGCCGAACTGCAGCGGCCACAGGCGGCCGTAGCGGAACGACGAGCTGCCGCGCACGAGCGCCGCGGAGATCGCGTCGAACGCAAGGATCGCGACGACGCAGGCCGCGACGACGAACGGGAAGCCGGCCGGTGGCGGCCAATGGGTCACGCCGTACGATGGCGTCCGACGGTGCGCTTCTCCTTTCGTCGTTCGCGACGCCGGTTGTGTACGCGGTCGTCTTCGTCGTGCTGCTGGCGCCGGGCTATCTCGCCGCTCGCGCGCTGCGGCGCCACTGGGACGACGAGCCGGCGACGACGCTGGTTGTCGCATACGCGGTCGCGGGGCTCGCCGGCTGGTTGGCGTTCTGGTGCTATTTCGCGCGGCCGGAGATCGGACGCGGCTTGGCGGTGTGCTGGACGGCCGTCGCCGTCGTCGCGGCAGTGGTGCTCGCCCGCCGGTTGACGCGCCCGGAGCTGCGGTCGATCGCCCTGACGTTCTGCGTCGGGCTGCTCTACGTCGGCGTGTTGTCGTTACCGGGGCCGACGGCGACCGCGGAACATCGATTCTTCGCCGAACGACCCAACGACGACCGGCTCCCGGCCCTGTTCGCCGAGCGGCTGTATTGGGGCACCGACGTGACGAAGCCGCTCTGGATCTGGCAAAGCAGCGATCGTCCGCCGCTGCAAACCGGGATGCTGTTGCTCGTGCGCCCGCTCGCGGGTCCGATTGCCGCCGACGTTCTGCTGCTCGCGGGAGTCGTGGCGCAGCTCATCTGGCTCCCGGTGACGGTCATGCTGTGCGCGCGCCTGGGCTTCGACGGACGCCGGCGTGCATTGGTTCTCGCCTTCGCGATCTTCAGCGGCTTCTTTCTCTACAACAGCGTGTACGTATGGCCGAAGCTGCTG
The DNA here is from genome assembly GCA_036498305.1 of Candidatus Elarobacter sp. Classification (GTDB taxonomy): domain Bacteria; phylum Vulcanimicrobiota; class Vulcanimicrobiia; order Vulcanimicrobiales; family Vulcanimicrobiaceae; genus Vulcanimicrobium. Next base: position 1,078 of record DASYFS010000066.1, read on the forward strand.
GCTGCAGGGTTCGGGATCGCGGCGCTGCTCTTTGCGACCGCGCGGCGCGACGCGCTCGTTGAGTCGCTCCTCGCCGCGATCTCCGCCGCGCTCGCGTTCCTGGCGCACGGCAGCGCCGTCTTCTTCGTGCTGCCCGCGTTCACGCTCGCGCTCGCGGCACGCCGCATCGCGTTCTCGCGGGCGGCGGTCGCCGGCATCGCCCTCTTCGCCGCGCTGCTGCTGCCGTGGGCGGCATACCAGCGGTGGATCGATCCGCCCGGCGACACTCTGGCGAAAGAACACCTGGCGGGGGTCGGATGGCCGCACCTCGTAGGCGGCGTCGTGCTGCGCGATCCGCGCTCGCTGACAACGGCGATCGCGGATGCGTACCGGCAGACGCCGGCGGCGACGATCCTTGCAAACAAGGCCGCCAACGTCGCGACCGCGCTCGGCGCCGCTCCGCTGCTGGGCACAGCCGAGATCGGTGAGCGCGCCGATCCGATCGACCGTTGGCGCGTCCGCGAGCGCGAGCACGTCACGGCGGCGCTCGGGGCGTTGAACCTCGGCTGGTTCGCGCTCGCGTGGTGGTGGTTCGGCTCGCGGCGCGACGAAGCGCGGCGCGCGACCGGTGCGCTGCTCGCGGTCGCGCTCGCGACGGCGGCGTTCTGGTGCGTCGCCCTGTGGGGCCCGGGGATGACGGTGACGACGCACGGTCCGTACGCGCCGGACCTGCTGCTCGTCGTCGCGCTCGGTGCGGCGGTCGCGGCGCTGCCGCCGCTTGCGGCGCGGATCGTCCTCGCGCTCGCATGTGCGGACTTCGCGATCACATGGGTGTTCGGCTCGCTCGACGACGCGCGCGCGACCGCCAGCGGTTCGCTCGCCGTGGGGCTTGTGTGGGCCGCCGTCACGGCGGCCGCGGCGGGCGCCGCCGCGAAGCTGCTCGTGCGGGAGGCGCGCTGACGTGGTCTTCAGCAGCGAGATCTTCCTGTTCGCGTTTCTCCCGCTCGTGTTGATCGTCTACTTCGCCGCGCCGGGCGCGCTTGCGAAGAATCTGGTCCTCGTCGTCGCGAGCCTGGCCTTCTACGCCTGGGGCGAAGGGCGGTTCGTCGTGCTCGTCCTGTTCTCGGCGCTGGTGAACTACGGCTTCGCGCTCGCCCTCGGACGGATCGAGGGCGGCGCGACGAGACAGCGGCGACTGATCCTGGCCGCAGCGATCGTAACCGACCTCGCGATCCTGGGCTGGTTCAAATACGCCGGCTTCCTCGCCGACAACCTGAACTTCGTCCTCGGGAACACGATCGGCCGGAACGTCGTGCTCTCGCAGATCTACCTCCCGCTGGGAATCTCGTTCTTCACCTTTCATGCGCTGTCGGATGTGATCGACGTCTACCGGCGGACGAACGAAGCGCGCCGCAACCCGATCGACGTCGTGCTCTACTTCGTCTTCTTTCCGCAGTTGATCGCGGGACCGATCGTCCGCTACAAGGACGTCGCGGCACAGCTCGGCGCGCGGACGGTGACGAGCGCGCTCTTCGCCGAGGGCGCGCGGCGCTTCGTCGTCGGTCTTGCGAAGAAGGTGCTGATCGCCAATACGCTCGGCGCGAGCGTCGACGTGGTCTTCGCCGCGCCGCTCGCGACGGTCACAACGCCGCTGGCCTGGTTCGCTATCGCGGCCTACGCGCTTCAGATCTACTACGACTTTTCGGGATACTCGGATATGGCGATCGGGCTGGCTCGGATGTTCGGTTTCCGCTTTCTCGAGAACTTCGATTTTCCGTACGTCTCCGGCTCGATCACCGAGTTCTGGCGGCGTTGGCACATCTCGCTCTCACGTTGGTTTCGCGACTACCTCTACATCCCGCTGGGCGGCAACCGCGTGACGCCGTGGCGCGTCTACGCGAACCTGCTCGTCGTGTTCTTCCTCTGCGCGCTGTGGCACGGCGCGAAGTGGACCTTCGTCGTCTGGGGCCTCATCCACGGCACGTTCCTGGTTCTCGAGCGCGCCGGCTGGCTGCGGCGGATCACGGTAGCGCCGGTGCTGCGTCACGTGTACGCGCTCGCAGTCGTGCTCTTCGCGTGGATCTTCTTCCGCGCCGACTCGTTCCCGCAGGCGCTCGCCTTCCTGACGGCCCTCGTCAACCCAACGCCGGCGCGCACGCTCGGCTTCGACCAGGCGGCGGATAACGCGACGCTCCTCGCCTTCGCCCTGGGGTGCTTCTTCGCGACGCCGGCGGCGT
>DASYFS010000067.1:0-2458 GCA_036498305.1 Candidatus Elarobacter sp.
CGTCGACAATCCGCGCGTCGTTGACGTCGAACCGCGCGTCGCCGAGGCCGATCTCGGCAAGCCCTTCGATCGCCATGAACAGCGACTCGGCGTCCGCGTCGATCCCCGCGGCCCCGATCAGCTCGGTCCCGGCCTGCGTCAGCTCGCGCATCCGGCCTTCTTGCGGCTGCTCGTAATAGCGGAAGACCGGCGCGACGTACGCCAGCCGAAGCGGCAGCGGCGCCTCGCGCATCCGCGTCGAGACGAGCCGCGCGATCGGCGTCGTCATCTCCGGACGCAGCGCGAGCGCCGTCGAGCGGCGATCGTTGAACTGGAACAGCAGCTCGGTCGTCTCTTCGCCGAGGCCGCGTTCGAGGACGTCGAAGCGCTCGAAGATCGGCGTCTGCACTTCTTCGTACGCCCAGCGCCCGAAGACGGCGCGCATTTGCTGCTCGATCTCGCGCTTGCGCGCCAGCTCGTGCGGTAGCCAGTCGCGAACGCCGGCGGGAAGCCTCATCGCGCGCGAACCTCCGGCTTGGCCTGCGCAACGGCCAGCGCGCGCTCGAGCTGCGCGTCGGTTCCGTCGCGGACGTCGGCGAGCTTGAGCGGCGCCGGATCGGTCGGCGGTATGCCGATGCCTTCGAAGGCTTTCCCGTCGGGCAGCGACGCGTGGATGCTGCCGACTGCGAACGTGATCCCGCCGTCGAGCCGCGCGACGTACGGCTGTCCCGTGCTGCCGTAGGTCGCGCTTCCGACGAACCGGGCGCGGCCGCCGTAGACCAGCGGCATCACGAAGTCTTCGCAGGCCGACGCACAGCGCTCGTCCGCGAGCACGACGAGCCGCCCGCGAAAATGTCCGTCGGCCGGCGGGATGCGCTGCGCTCCGACGGGCGGACGGGCCGGAAGACGCGCGTTCGTCGACTCGCGCCACCACGGCAAGCTACGATCGGTGATCAGCTCGAGCAGATCGACCGGCGTCGTTCCTCCGCCGTTCCCGCGCACGTCGACGACCAGCGCTTCCGCGTCGATGAAGTGCTTGACCGCGGTGAGGGCGTCGCGCTCGAACGTGCCGCCGTCGAAGCTCGGAATCGCAATGTACGCGACCTGCGCCGGGATCAGCCAGCGATAGGTGACGTGCGGCGGGAACGACTCCGGCAGCGACCCCGGCGTCAGCTCGCGCGCATCGTCGAAGGCAAGCCGCGGAGGGTGAGCGTCGCCGTCGACCGCGCGCATCATCGTCTCGAGCTGGGTGCGCGCCTGCGCGTCGGACGACGCGAACACGAGATCGCGATGCGCGGCGAAGAAGCGTTCCGGAACGGCCCCGTCGATGGCGCGCAGCAGCGCACCGTCGGGGATCTCGCGGCTCCGGCTCTCGGTGACGACCCAGCCGTCTTCGACCGCACGCAGGACGAACGGGAGCCGCCAGTGCCGCGACTCCGCGAACGCCGGGTCGTCGAGGTAGGTGTGCGCGTTGCGCAGCGAGGCGACGAGCCGGATCGCCTCGAGGTCGACGGCGTCGCGGGTCGCCGCGCGCGCCGTCGCGCCGCGATAGCGCGACCAGGCCGAGGCGAACGCGCTGCGCCGCGTCGCGTCCCAGAGCCCGAAGTGCGCCGTCGCGGCGTCACGAATCTGAGCGCCGAGCCGCGCCGCATCGATCGGCGGCGCTTCGGCGGCTGCCGGCGCGCCCAGCGCGAGCCCGAGGGCCGCGGTCGCGACGGCGAGCGGCTTCACGGCACGTCTTCCTCGACGTTGCGCGCGCCGACGATCGCGGCAAGCCGCTCCGTGACGCGGCGATCCGCCGCGACGTGACGCTCGACGACCGAGCCGTTGATGTGCAGCACGAGCGGCGTCGGCCCCGGCCATTCGGAGATCAGCGCGGCGAGGCCGTCGATGTGCTCCCGCGAGCGCACCGTCACGTGCCAGCCGCGCGGCGGCGGCGGGACGGAGGTCCGGATCGCCGCGTTGCGGTCGAACGGCTGCACGTCGTTGATCGAGACGTTGAGCTCGACCGGCGCTTCGTCGCCCGGCACCGCGCCGCGCCGCTCGCGGAAACGAAGCCGCCCGGTTACGACGATGATCGCGTCTTCGATGAAGCGCGCCTGCAGGTCGCCGTACTGCTTCGGGAAGACGACGACCTCGACCGCGCCGGTCGTATCCTCGATCGTAGCGATCAGCATCTGCGACTGCGCCTTGGTCAGCGTGCGTCGCACGGCCGTTACGAGCCCGGCGATCTTCACCGGGCTGTCGTCTTCGAGATTGCGAAGATCGCGCACGGGAACCGCGCCGGTACGCGCGAGCGCGTCGGCGACGTCGGCCAGCGGATGGCCGGAGACGAAGATCCCCAGCGTCTCCTTCTCCCACCCGAGCTGCTCCAGCGTCGAAGGCGCCGGGTGCGGCCGCAGTGAGGGCTTGAGCGACGGGTGCGGCCGCTCCCGGCGCCTTCGACGCTGGAGCAGCTCGGGTGGGAGAAGGCGCCGGG